>JAQBPL010000395.1 GCA_028287545.1 Vulcanimicrobiota bacterium
ACGGCGTCGAGCTGACCTTCACCAAAGAAGCGCTGATCGCGATCGCCATCAAAGCGCAGTCGCGCAAGACGGGCGCCCGCGGCCTGCGCTCGATCCTCGAAGAGATCATGCTCGACGTGATGTACGATCTGCCGTCGCTCACCGGCGTCAAGAAGTGCGTGATCAACAAAGAAGTCGTCGAGAAAAAAGAGCAGCCGACGCTGATCTTCGCCGAACGGCCGAAAGACCAGAGCGCGTAGCGCCAGTGAACGAAACGCCGTCCGCGAGGACGGCGTTTTGCTTGTGAGGAACGACGCGCCATGAGAAGGCTGCTCGTCCTCACGATGGCCGTATTCGTGCTTTGCCCTTCGGGCGTCGTTACGGTGGCTGCACCGTCTGCCTCTTCCGCGATCGTCGACGGACGTGCATCGTTCGCAGCGCTGGCCGCGGCGTACATCGCCGACTCGCAGCGGCTCGAGCCGGTCGCCGCGGACTACGCCGGCGTCACGACGTACTCGGACGCGTTGCCGGATCGAACCGCGTCCGGGCACGAGCGGGAGATCGCCGCGATACGCGCGTGGCGGGCGCGTTTCGCCGCCGCGCCCGCGGTTCCGGACGACGCGAATACCGCGGCGGATCGCCGGACGGTGCTCGACGCGATCGACCAGACGCTGATCGAGAGCGAGACGGTCGCCGGCTGGCGCCACGACCCCGCTTCGTACGTCGGCGATCTCGGCGCCGCGTTCTTCCTGGTCGCGACGCGGACCGGCGAATCGGCCGACCGGCGCTTCTCCCACATCGCGCGGCGGCTCACACAAGTACCGCGGTTCGTGGACGCGGCGATCGCGAACCTCGTCGATGCCTCGAAGCCCTCCGACGCGCTGGCGAGCAGGCAGCTCGGCGGGACGATCGCGTTCGTCGCCGGGCTCGAGCGGGAAGACCGAACCGTATCGCCGGTCGTGCGCGCGCGAATCTCGGCTGCGTTGCCGACGGCGCTCGCGGCGCTGCATCACCTCCGGGCGTTCCTCGACGGGCCGCTGCGCGCGAAGGCGACCCGCGATCCGCGGATCGGCCGCGCTGCCTACGACCGTCTGTTTCGCGTGACGATCGGCACCGACGCGACGCCGGAAGAGTTGGCGGCACGGGCGCGCGAACGCATCGCCGCGACGCGCGCCGCGATGCTGACGGTCGCGGAGCCGGTGTTCGCGGCGCAGTTTCCGGATCGCGTCGTGACGGCGACCGGCGACGCGCGCATCCAGGCGGTCGTCGGCGCGGTCCTCGACGAGCGCGCGAAACACCACCCGACACCCGGCGGCTTCATCGGAGCCGCACGGGCCGCCGTCGCCGAAACCGAAGGCTTTCTGCGCGCCACCCGCGCGATCGCCTTGCCGCAGCCGGAAACGCTGCGCGTGCGGCGCACGCCGGCGTACGAAGCCGGCGTCACGGGCGCGAGCGCGGAGACGGCCGGCCCGTACGCGCCGCCGAACGCGCCGTCGTACTACAACGTCGACCCGCCGAGCGGCGATGCCGCCGCGACCGAGTCGCAGCTGCGCGAAGACAACGACGACGTGATGCGCATCCTGACGATCCACGAAGCAGTGCCCGGCCACTACGTGCAGCTCCGCTATGCGAACCGCAACCCGTCGATCGTGCGCCGCATCCTCGGCAACGGCTCGTTCATCGAAGGCTGGGCCGTGTGGACCGAAGGGTTCATGCTCGACCAAGGCTTTCGCGACGGCGATGCGGGCCTGCGGTTGGCGCAGCTCAAGTGGCGGTTGCGCGAGGCGACGAACGCGCTGCTGGACATCGAATACCACGCCGGTACACTCTCGCACGACGAGGCGATCCGGATGCTGGTCCACGGCGCGTTCCAAGAGAAGGCGGAAGCGGAAGGTAAGTGGCATCGCCTGCAGCTCTCGTACGTGCAGCTGTCGTCGTACTTCGCGGGCCTCGACGCCATCGAACGCGCGGAGAACGCGTCGCCGCTCGATCAGCGCGCGTTCGCGAAGCGCCTGCTCGACATGGGCTCGGTCGAGCCGCGCTCGATCCCCGCACTGCTCGCAGCGGGCGGGTAAGCGCGCTGCCTATTCCAACGCGGCAGCGCTGAAGGTCGGCGTCGTCGGCAGCGCGGCGTTGATGCGCGCGGCCGCTTCGCGCGGGGTATCGGGCTGGTCGATGTGGACGAAAAGGTGCTTGTACGTCGAAGCTCCCGGCACGAGGTCGATCACGAGCACGTCCTCTTCGCCGCGATAGTCGAAGAAGACGACCTCGCCGTGATAGAGGAATGTCCCCGCCGCCTTGAACGGGTAGGCGCCGGTTCCGAACAGCCGGATCGCACTCCAGAAGCCGGGCGGTTTGTCGACCGAGGCGGCGCTCACGTTGGTGAGCGGGATCGCGAATGAGCCGTGAAACGCCCACAACGCTTCGACCCCTTTGAGCTCGACGTGCAGCGTGCCGCCGTCGATTCGTACGCTTGCCATGCCGGCGAATACCCCGCCGCGCGGCGGCGGTTTCAGGTGCCGGCGAAAGATCGGCCAGCGGCCCCCGCCGATCGCTCGGGACGACCCGGCCGCAACCGGGTACCAACGACGCATGATGGAAACGCAGACCGCCCGGTTGACGCTCACGAGTTCGGTGTTCCGCGACGGAGAGTCGGTTCCACAGAGCGCCGTCTTCAAGGGGATGGGCTGCACGGGCGACAATCGCAGCCCCGATCTGGGCTGGTCCGGGGCACCGGCCGAGGCGAAATCGTTCGCCGTCACCATGTGGGATCCGGACGCGCCGACCGGCGGCGTCGGCTTCGTGCACTGGGTGCTCTTCAACATCCCGGGCAACGTCTTTGCGCTCAAGGAGAACGCCGGTGCGCACAAGGACGCGGGCGTGCATGCGCTGCACGGCGTCAACGATTTCGGGCTGAAGGCGTACGACGGACCGTGCCCGCCGCCGGGCGATCCGCCGCACCACTATCACCTGGTCGTCTACGCGCTCGACGTCGAGAAACTCGACGGGCTCGACGATTCGACGTCTTATGCGAAGCTGCGTTTCATGATTCGCGAGCACACGCTCGCGGCGGGCGAGATCGTCGCGGTCTACGCTAGGCCGAGCGCCTAACTGCTGCGCGGCGTAGCGCGTCGCCGATGAGGGCGCGCACCGCGTCGTCGTGTTCGTCCTCGAGCGCGCCGGCGAGAATTGCATCGGCCCACGGTGCGCGCACGCTCGCGAGCGCATCGGCGAGGACGAGGCGCACGCTCGCATCGCAGGTCGCCGCGCGCGCGTCGATCGCGAGCGGCCACGTGGGTTCGGCCGCGCGTTCGACGGCGCGCTCGTTCATCGGCGGCGGGAACGCGACGGCGACCGGACGTGCGAGCGCCGGCCGCGTGGGCGCCGGCGGAGCGAAGATCGCAAGCGCCAGGAGCGCCGTGCCGAGCAGCGCGAGCAACGCCGGCAGCAGCTGGAGCGTCACCAGCCGACCGCCGCCAGCGCCGTGCGGGCTCGCAAGGCGGCCCCCAGCGCACCGCGCGCATCGTCGAGCGCCGTGTCGCGGCCGCCGGCGAGCGTCCGATCGAACGCCTCGCGCGGCAGATCCGCGCAGCGGGCGAACGCATCGTCGAGCGCGCGCACGTAGCGCACCAGCGTTGCGGCGAGCAGCGGTTCGTCATCGCAGCGGGTCGGCACGAGCGCCGTCAGCACGCGCAGCATCTGCGGCGCGCCGAGCGCAGCCGACGCGAGCTCGTCGAGCAACGCGCGCAGCGCCGTGCGGTCGATCGAGACGCAGAGCGTGCGCTCGCCGACCTCCCCCGGCTCTGCAGCGAGCAGGCGTTCGAGCAACGCGAGCATCGCGCGCCGCAGGCTCGCATCTTCCAGATCGTCGGCCGTCGCATCGAAACCCGGGATGCGCAATTTGACGTACAAACGGTCGAACACGTCGGCGAGCGCCGTGCGCGCGTCGTGCAGCGCTTCGGCGGCGTCGCGATCGCCGCAGCGGGCCACGGACGGAAAAAGCGCGCGCAGCGCGAGCGCGTGTGAGGCGAGGCCGCGCGCATCCCCGGCGCGCAGCAGCCGCGCGGCATCGTCCAACTCATCGCCGCCGAGCGGGAGCGCGAGCACGACGGCGTCCTCCGCATCGAGCGTGTCGATCGCGACTTCCGCGTCCGGCGGACGCCGCTCCGGCGGTTCGGGCGGCTCGATGGGCTCGGGCGCGGCGCCGAGCGGTTCGGCGCGACGCGCGTCGAGCGCGCAGCTCGTCACGTGATACGGCAGGTCCGCGGCGCGCGTCGCGAACGCGCCGCCGGGGCGGAACGCGACCGGCGCGGAGACGAGCGTCTGCACGACGCCGCCGGCGTCGATCGCGGCTTCGGCGCGCGCGCCGTCGCAATCGCCGGACGGGTCGGCGACCAGCGACCACGACACCGCCAAATGCGAGCGAGAAGGAAGCGCGTGCAGCACGAGGCCTCCGCGCAGCGGTGAACCGCCGGCGGGATCGACCGCGCGGCAGCCGTCGATCGCGGTCGAGCCGGCGACGTAGGCCGTTCCCGCGGGCGTCTCCGCGCGAATCGTCAGCATCTCGATCGCGACGTCGACCTCGAGCACCAGACGCACGTCGAATGCCGCGCCCGCCGCGACCGCGTCTGGGACATCTAGCGTCGCGTGGACGGGCGGCGGCGCGGCACCCCCGGCGACGGCGGCGAGCCGAAGCTCCGGTGCGTTGCGGGCGCGCACGAAGCCGCCGGCGACGGCCTCGGAGGTCGCGATCTCGATGACGACGCTCTCGCCCGCGGGGATCGAACCGAGTGCGCGCGTCGTCGAACCGGCGGTCAGGACCGCGTCGCGCGCCGGTGCCGGTCCGTCGTTGCGGACGGCATAGCGTGCGGTGTCCCCTTCGCAGACGACCGGACCGTCAAGCACCAGCCACGCGCGGTCACGCACCACGATCGTCGCCGCGGCGCGGACGCATTCGTCACCGTCGCCGTCGACGGCGACCAGCGCGAACTCGACGAGCGCGTCGTCTTCGCAACCATCCGGAAGCGGCGCTCGAAGCGCGACGCGCGTGCTCCGGCCCGCCGAAACCGCGACCGCGACCGGCTGGAACGCAAGTTCGCCGGAACCGCGCAGCGTCACGCTTTCCGCGCGGTCGCCGGCGTTGAGCAGGACCGCCGTAAACGCGACCGCGTCGGTGGGCGCCGCGACGGCCGGTGCATCCTCGATGCGCAGCCGCAGATCGCGCACAGCGTGCGGAGTGAACGACGCGTCGGCGCTGCGCGTGCCTTGCGTGACGCGGACCGTCCCCGACTCGCACGGCGCGGCATACGCCGCCGCGAGTTCGATGCGCGCCGTAGTGCGGGCCGGGATGCACGCCGCGACGACGTCGCAGCGTGAGCCGGCGATCGCGAGACGCCCGACGGCGTCGCCGTCGCCCTTGCGCGCGGCGCGCGTCTCTAGCGGAATACCGTCGAGCGTGATCTCGTCGCGCACGGGACGCAGGCCCGGCGGAAGTTCGATGCTCAGCGGAACGTCGCACGCGTCGGCCCAGCCGGCGTTGCGCAGCTCGATCGTCAGCGAGGCGCGGCGCCGCGCGACGCTCACCGTGACGACAGGCGGCGCAAGGTCCGCCTGCGCTGCGATGCCGGAGCGCGCACGCAGCCGGAAGCGCGCATCGCCGGCGGCCACGGCGGCGTCGCTCGCTTCGATCGTACCGGCCGGCGCGACGATGCGCGCCGTCATCGCCAGGCTGAGGCTCTCGCCGGGCTCGAGACGATCGTGCGCCAGCGTCGCCGGGCCGTCGCCGTCGGTGCGCGTGCAGCCGTGCGGTGCAGCCAGCCTCAGCCGCAGCGCGCGCGCCGGCCCGTCGCCTTCGTTCGTGACGACCGCGCGGACGAGGATGAGGTCGTCGCCGAGCGCGTCGACGAACGTTCCCGACGCAGGTCCGTCGAGCACCGGCTGCGTGCGCACCGTCAAGCGCGCGACGTTCGTGCCGATCGCGTCGTCGTCGCAGCGCAGGACCGCTTGCGCCGCGAGCGACGTGCCGTCATCGGCGCCGCTCGCGACCCGCGCCGCGACTTCGGCGCACACGTCCTCGCCGGCCGCGACCGGCGCGACGTCGACGACGACGTCGCCGATCGCATCGAGTCCGTCACCGATCAGGAACTCAATCGTCCCCGCCGGACTCGGCGCACGCGACACGTTCCGCGCGCGAAAACGCAGGTGCACGATCTCGCCCGGCCGCGCGGCCGCCGGTGCGAAAGACAGCGCGTATAGAACGGTATCGTACTCCGTCATGGACGCACCGGTGCCCTCGCGCTTCGACAACTATGCGTAAAGCCGGCGGAACATCGCGCATCGCGCGTCGAACGTCCGCTCTGTGATCTCTGTGCGCGTATCGACGAGGCATGGTTCTCGTCGGCGCACGAGTTGAAGGTGCGCGCGCTGCGCAAAGCCCTCGCCTGCGTTCAGGCGATAGCCGCCGCGATCGCCCTCGTCGTCATCCCGTCCGCGCCTACCGACGGTGCGGCGTATCCGTGCGGCACGCCCGGCAAAGACGGCAGCCCGTCGCTCGGCGGAACTCCGAACACCTATTGGGCGGGTTCGGGCAGTCCGGGCGCAGGCAGCACCACGATCACGCTCGGTGCGCGCAACGCCAACGGCTCGGCGGTGCTGGCCAAGACGGGGGACATGCTGCTGCTGGTCCAGACGCAAGGCGCCTCGATCAGCACCACCAACACCGCGGCGTACGGCAACGGATCGACGGGCTCCGGTTGGACCGGCACGCCCGTCGCCGGCCGCTACGAGTTCGTCGTCGTTCGCAGCGCGCCGGCGCTCGGTGCGGACACCGGATCGACCATCACGATCGCCTCGGCGGCCGGAGGCGGCCTCGTCAACGCCTACCTCAAAGCCGCCGCCGCGGCGGGGATGGGGCAGGAAACGTGGCAGATCGTGCGCGTTCCGCAGTATCTCAACTTCACCGCGTCGGGTCCCCTCTACACCGCGAAATGGGACGGTTCGAGCGGCGGCATCGTCTCGCTCGACGTCGCGAAGACCCTCACGCTCTCATCGGCGATCAACGCCGACGGCTACGGCTTCCGCGGCGGCGGACAGAACCCGTGGGGAAAGGCAGCGACGACCGTGGCACCGGCGAGCTGGACCATCAACAAGGGAGCCATCACCGACTACGTCTATCCGATCAACCCGATCACCCAGAGCCTCGCCGGCTTCACGTACACCAGCGGCGTCTCGTACGACGGCGGGCCGGACGGCTTCAAGGGTGAGGGGATCGCAGGGACCCCGGCCTACACGTACGCCTCCGGCGATGCGGCGACCGTGAAAGCCGCCAGCTGGGGTTACCCCGGCGGCGACAAGGCGCGCGGCGCCCCCGGCAATGCCGGCGGCGGCGCGACCGACTCCAACGTCAACGGCACGCAAGAGAACCCGAACGCGAACACCTGGAATTCGGGCGGCGGCGGGGGCGGCAACGGCGGCGCAGGAGGGCTCGGCGGCAAGAACTGGGACGGAACGCCCGATAACGGGTCGACGGCGATCGTCTCGAGCGAAGGCCTCGGCGGCGCGGCATGGCCCTCGACCATCACCAGCATCGTGATGGGCGGCGGCGGCGGCGCCGGGTCGAACAACGACGCCTCGGCGCAACCCACCAGGACCATCCCCGTCGGAGGCGGCTTGACCTTTGCGCCGACCACGACGACCGCGTCGTCCGGCGCGTCGGGCGGCGGGATCGTCGTCCTGCGGGTCGGCACGATCGCCGGCGGAACGATCACCGCCAAGGGGATCTCGGCGCCGGACCCAGATTACGACGGCGGCGGCGGCGGCGGTGCGGGCGGCACCGTCGTGGTGGTGGGCACGGGTTCCGTGACCGCGACCGTCACCGTGTCGGGCGGAAACGGCGCGTGTTCGACCGGCGGCTGCGGAGCGAACGCCAGCGCCAACCCGAGTCTGAAGCACGGGACGGGCGGCGGCGGCGGCGGCGGCGCGGTGTTCAACTCCGGGGCCTCGGTCACGGCAACGCTCACCGGCGGCGCCCCCGGACAAACCGCCTACACCGGCACGCCCGCGAACGACACGTTCGGCGCGCTGAACGGCGCGGTCGGCAAGCAGATCACCGGCGTCTCACCGGCATCGATTCCCGGCGCGCGCTCGGGCGCCGAGTGCTCGCTGCTGCTCCTCGCGAAGCGCGTGACGACGTTCAACGCCACCCCTCGGTCGACGTTCGTCAACGACAGCTTCACCGACCCGAACAGCGGTCAGCTGGTCGACGCGAACACCAATTGGCCGTGGAGCTGCGCGCCGGCGTGGAGCTGCGGCGGCAACCCGCAAATCCTTGGAACGGTGACCGAGGCGCCTAAACCGGGCGACACGCTGGAATACACGATCTACTTCGTCTCGGCCGGCGGGAACAGCGTTCAGTTCAGCGGCGGCGGCATCGGTTTGCAAGGCATCTGCGACTACGTGCCGGTCACGACGACGATCGTCGCGGGAGCGTACGGCGCCGGCAAGTCGGTGCAAGTCGTTCTCGGTTTCACCACTCCCACCCCGACCGCGTACGGTCAGGTCGCATCGGCCGGACAGACCGGCTACTACGCGATCGTGAGCGGCGCGGGGAATCCGGTGGCACTTCCGACCGCCTGCGGCGCGGTTCCGGTCGGCGCGACCGGCGCTGTGTTCTTCAGCGCTGCAAGCTTGGCCCCATACCCAACCAACGACGCCGGTTTCGGCAAACTGCGCTTCACGGTAACACAAACCTAGCAGGCTCGAGGCGCACGAATGCGCGCCGCAGACAGGGCGCGGGCGAGGGCCGTCTTGAAGGAAGCCTACGATGATCGACCTTTCGACGCTTCGGCGGATCCCGTTGTTCCGGGATTTCACCGACGAGCAGTTGTCGCAGGTCCTTGCGACCGTAGCGGAACGCCGCTTCCCCAAGCACCAATTCGTGGTGCGCGAGGGTGAACCGGGCGACACATTCTTCGTCATCGCCTCGGGCTCGGTCGCGGTCTGCCGCATCGCGCCGGACGGGCGCGAGACGATTCTCTCGATCCTCAAGGAAGGCGACTTCTTCGGCGAGATGTCGATGTTCGACTCATCGCTGCGCTCCGCATCGATCAAGACCCTGACCGACGTCGAAGTCGGCGCGGTGCGGCGCGACGACTTCCTCGGCCTGATCGACCGGAACCCGCAGATCGGCAAACTGCTGGTGATCGAACTCTCGGAACGCTTGCGGGCCGCGAACGCGCTCATCGCGGCGACGACGTCACAAGACATCCGCGCGCGGCTCGCGTCGCTCTTGCTGAACTTGGCGGAGCAATTCGGCGAGTCGGTCGAGAACGGAACGCGGATCACCCTTCGCCTGACGAACCAAGAGATGGCGAACATGATCGGTACGACGCGCGAGACGGTCAACCGCACGCTGAACCGGTTCTGGGACGATCGCCTGGTCGACATGCGCACGGCGCACGTCATCGTCACCGAACCCGACAAGCTCCGCTCGCTCATTCCCTAGAGGCAACTGCGCCCGGCACGCGCGGGGCACTCGCGCGGGCATGGCCCCGGCGCCGGCGCTCGAATACGCGATCGTCGCGGGCGCGCTGGCATTCGGCTCCGCGGCGACGATCATCGCACTGCGGGCGCGGGCGGCCGTGCGCGCCTGCCGCCTCGCGTTGCGCTTGGCTCGCGAGCGTGAGGAAACGTTCATCGACTCCTCGCGCCGTCTCGCCGACGCGGCACGCACCGGCGTCGATGCGATCCGCGACGAGATCGTGCGCGCGGCGCGCACGATCGCACCGAACATCGACGGGTTTCTGCTGTATGAGGAGTGCGACGGCTCTCTGACCTGCACGTTCGCGGCGGGAGAAAGGGTCGCGTACTTTCCGGGTTCGCGCACGGCGCTCGACGAGCCGGGATCGCTGCCGGCGCGCGCGATCGCGCTCGGACATCGCGTGACGCTCGGCGAGGGCGGGGTGCGTCCGGTGCATCCGGGCGACGTCGCCGCGCTCGCCGTACCGCTCGCGCTGGAAGCCGGACGAACCGCGGTGCTCGTGATGGCGGCGCGCGCACCGCTCGATCGGCAGAGCGTCGACCGGCTGGTCACCGTCGTCGATCACGCTTCCCCGGCGTACCTCCTCGCCCGCGAGCGCGAAGACGATCGCCGCCGCGCCGAATACGACGGGCTCACCGGTCTGCTGACGCCGCGCGCATTTCGGCAACGGTTGAGCTTGCTCGTCGAGCGAGCACGGTTCGCACCGCTGGCGCGCCTGGCGCTGGTCTTCGTCGACACCGACCGCTTCAAGGAGTGGAACGACGCGTACGGCCACGCGTGCGGCGATGCGCTGCTGCGCGAGATCGCCGGCGTGCTGCGTTCGATCGCCGCGGCAGACCGGGATCTGGTGGCCCGCAACGGCGGCGACGAGTTCTGCATCGTCTTCACCGAGACCGACAAAGCGACGGCGATCGAGCGCGCCGACCTGCTGCGCCGCCGCATCGCCGCGATCGACTGCTCGGCCCTGCGCCCGGACGGTGCGCGCGGCGAGGTGCGCATCACGGCGTCGCTCGGCGTGGCAGCGCTGGCGGCGGACGCCGCCGGTGCGAGCGAGCTGCTCGAGTGCGCGGACGCCGCGATGTACCATACCAAGCAGACCGGCCGCGACGGCGTCTCCTACGTCTTGCCGGCCGGCGGCTTCAGCCGCCTCGCCGCGGATCGGGAAGAGGAGGCGGTGCGGCCGGGGCGGTGCGTCGAAGGACGCGCATGATGATCCCTTCGGGTATCGCGCCGCGCTGAACGCGCGGCGCGTCGACGTCCTTCCGCATCTGAAGACCGCGCGCTTTGACCGCGCGCTGTCGTATCGCGTGCCGGAGGAAATGACGCTGCAGGTCGGCGACGTCGTGCGCGTGCCGCTCGGGCCGCGCGCCGTGTTCGCCTATGTGCTCACCGAACCGTACGCGAACGGCGACGACGCGAAGCTGCGCGACGTCGCGGCGCGAATCGACGGCCCGCGTGCCTTCGATGCGACCGGGCTCGCGCTGGCGCGCTGGATCGCCGATCAGTACCTGTGCTCGCTGCGCGAGGCGCTGGGCGCGATCGTGCTCGCCGCCGCGATTCCGCGCGCCGTCGAACGCCTGGTCCCGCTCGGCGATGCGCCGGATCCGGCGCGCTTCAAAGCCGTGCCGGAGCGGCTGATCCGGTTGCTGTGGTCGGAGTTTCGCGACGGCGTCACGCCGGACGTCCTGCTCCGTCATCCCGACGCGCGGCGCGCCGGCGACCGTCAGACGCTGACGCGCGCGATCGACGCGCTGCTGCGGGCGCGGGCGCTGGAACGCCGCCGCGTCCTGGCGGACGCCCGCGTCGGCGCGGCGACGGTCCGGATGCTCCGCCGCGGCGAAGCGCCGATCCGGGGGAAGAAGGCCGAAGCGCTGATCGCGCACGTCGCGGCGCTGGTCGAGGTCCGCCGCAGCGACGCGGTGCTGGCCGGCTTCTCCGACGCGGTGATCCGGCGCGCGCTGCAGGCAGGCGCACTGGTCGAGGAGCTGCGCGAGGTGCGGCGCGAGCGCACCGCGCGCGTCGCGCTGCCGCCGTATCCGCCGACCGACGAGCAGCGCGAGGCGATCGCGGTGCTGGCCGGCCTGATCGATGCGCGCGCGTACGCGCAGCTGCTGGTGCACGGCGTGACCGGCAGCGGCAAGACGTTCGTGTACCTGCACGCCATCGCGCGCGTTCTGGCGCGCGGCGGACGCGCGATCGTGCTCGTCCCCGAGATCGCGCTGACGCCGCAAACGGCCGCACGTTTCGAAGCGGCGTTCGGCGACCGCGTCGCGGTGCTGCACTCGGCGCTCTCCGAGCGCGAACGGTTCGATGCGTGGCAGGCGGCGGCGCGCGGCGAGATCGACGTCGTCGTCGGCGCGCGCAGCGCGGTGTTCGCGCCACTTGACGACGTGCGGCTCATCGTCGTTGACGAAGCGCACGAGACGTCGTACCGGCAGGACTCCGTCCCGCGTTACGACGCGGTGGCGGTCGCGCGCGAGCGGATGCGCGCCGGCGGCGGCGTCGTCGTGCTCGGCAGCGCGACACCTGCGCTCGACGATTACGCGCGCGCGAAGGCGGGTCGCTTCCCGGCGGTGCGGCTGCTGGCGCGGGCAACCGCACAGGCGCTGCCCGCGGTACGCATCGTCGACATGGGAGCCGAGTTCGCCTCGGGGAACCGCCGCGTCTTTTCGACCGCGCTGACCGACGCGATCGCGCAGCGCATCGCGCGCGGCGAGAAGACGGTGTTGTTCATCAATCGTCGCGGCAGCGGGCGTTTCGTGCTTTGCCGCGCGTGCGGCAACGTCCCCGAATGTCCGCGCTGTTCGACCTCGCTGACCGTTCATCGCAGCGAAGCCCTGCTGCGCTGCCATTGGTGCGACTATCAGACCGGGCTGCCCGAGATCTGCGCGGCCTGTGGCGTAGGTCCCGTTCGCGAGTTCGGCGCGGGGACGCAGCGTGTCGCCGACGAGGCGGCGCGCCTCTTCCCGGAAGCCTCGATCGTGCGAATGGACTCCGACACGACGACGCGCCTCGGCGATCACGCGCGGCTGCTCGAGCGGTTCGCCGACGACGGCGACATCCTCGTCGGCACGCAGATGGTCGCCAAGGGCCTAGACTTTCCGACGGTCACGCTGGTCGGGGCGGTCGCCGCCGACCTCGATCTGCACGTCGCCGACTATCGCGCGGCCGAACGGACCTTCGCCCTCTTGATGCAGGTGTGCGGGCGGAGCGGCCGCGCGCGGCCCGGCGAAGCGATCGTTCAGACCTACGCGCCGGAGCATGCGGCGATCGCCTTCGCCGCCCGCCACGACTACGACGGGTTCGCCGCGGAAGAGCTCCGCGACCGGCGCGCCTTGGGCTGGCCGCCGTTCTCGCGCGTCGCCCTGCTCGGCGCGATCGGGCGCTCGCGCCGGGCCGTGGAAGAGGCGATCGGGGCCTGGGGCGCGGCGCTGCGCGGCGATCCCCGGTTCGACGTCCTCGGCCCGGCGCCGTACCCCGTGGCGCGGGTCAACGACGAGTGGCGCTACCGGGTCGCGGTTCGCACGAAGCAGCTTGAAGCACTGCGTGAGGCGATCCGGGCCCGGGTGATCCCGCTCGCCGAGGGGACGGCCGGCGTGCGGCTGACGGTGACTCTGGACTGACGCTGCGCGGTTGGTGAAGTCTTCGTCAAGTTGCTGGCATGGCGACGGAAGCCGTGGCACACTTGCCCTGGTAGCTCACACCACGGAGGGCGGCTTTTGCGATTTCTAGGATTTGTTGCTGCCTGGACGGCTGTTGTCCTGACGGCTTGTTCGAGCGGGGGCTCGACGGGAGGCGTCCCGACCGGCCAACAGGGTCTGGCGAGCGCGCTGCGCTCGACGACGATTTCCTCGGTGGGCCGCAGCACGAGCGAACACGCCGACTGCGAGAGCGAGACCGGCAGCCGCCACGAGCACTCCGCCACGCGCTCGGGGCTCGACCATGACGGCCAGGACGACGGCGGCGAGAAGCACCAGGACAAGAGCTCGTGCTGCCCGGCGGGTACCGGCACAGGCGACGGCTCGGGCGGCCGCACCAGCACGCGCGACCGGGCTCGCCAGAGCGATGACGACGGCCCGGCGGCATGTTCTCCCAGCACGCCCCCAGCGCTGACCGTCTCGCCAACCGCGCTGGCGATCGACTGCACTGCCACCCAATTCGCTACGATCACGGTTGCCGGTACACCACCAGGGCTGACCGCGACGTCCGCAGATCCGCAGCAGGCGATCGTCGGCGCGCCGGCGGTCGTGAACGGCAACACGACGTTCGTGGTCACCGGCGAGGGGACGCTGCCGACGACGATCGCCCTGACCGATACGGCAGGCGCCACGGCCACGGTGCCGGTCACCCTCCAGAACTGCCCCTGGCGACGCTGACCCGGCCTCGCAAAAAAGAAGAAGGCCGCCCCGAACGGGGGCGGCCTTCTGATTTCCGGCGGGCTGCCTGCTTACTTCGCGAGCGCCTTCGCGAGGCGCGATTTCTTGCGGGCGGCCTTGTTGGGATGGATGATCCCCTTGGCTGCGGCCTTGTCGAACTGCGCCTCGACGGAAGACGTAACGGTCGCGTTCTTCGCAGACTTCGCCTTCTTGAAGAGGGTCTTCAGGCGGGTCTTCGTGTCGAGGTTCCGCTGGGTGCGCTTTTCGCTCTGGCGCACCCATTTGACGGCGGCTTTGATGTTGGGCACGAGGGGTAGAATACCAC
>JAQBPL010000007.1 GCA_028287545.1 Vulcanimicrobiota bacterium
ACCGCGTCGACCTCCGGGAACACCGTCACGGTGACCGCTCCGGCGACGTACACGAAACAGTCCGGAACGTTGACCTTCAACGCGGTCTCCCCCGCCTGCGCGGACCCGACCGCCAAGTGCACGACCTCGGTGCAGGTCGCGTTCGACCAGATCTTCGCCATCGTCGACAGCACCGGCGGCGACGTCTACGTCTGGCCGATCGGCGCCACGCAGCCTTCGGCGACGATCACGGCCGGCCTCGTCAACCCGACCTCGGTCGCGTTCGCGTCCAACGGAACGTTGTTCGTCGCGAACAACGCCAACAATCCCAACTCGACCGTGACCGCGTACGCGTCGCCGTATACCGGCGCGCCGCTGACGACGATCTCGGCGGGCGTCTCGAACCCCGGCTCGCTCGCCGTTGACGCGCAAGACGACCTCATCGTCTTGAACGCAGGCACGGGAAAAATCACCATCTACCCGCCGCCGTACACCACGACGACGCCGGTGACGCTGGACTTCGCTCCCGGTTTCGGAGCGCTCGCGCTCGACGCGAACCAGAACATCTGGGCGCTTTCGTGGAGCAACTCCTTGGCCAGATTTGCGGCGCCGTACACGGCGGGGCCACCCGATCGCCTCATCAAGGCATCGACCGGTGCACCGCTCAACGCAGCCCACGGTCTCGCGTTGGATTCGATCGGTCGGCTCTACGTCGCGAACACCTTCAACAACTCCGTGATTCGCTTCGATCCTCCCTACAACAGCCAAGTCCCGGACGCAACGATCGCGTCGACTCCGAACCAACCGCTGACGCAGCCTGCCTGTGTCTTCGTCGGATCCGGCGACACCGTCTTCGCCGTAAGCCAAGTCGGGCTCGCGACCTATACCTCGACCGGGACACCGATCGCCCATATCCCCTCCCCGGTCTGCCAGTCGGCGCAGGGCATGGCGATGGATCAAGACGGGATGGTCTGGGCCGCAGGGCCGGGCCTCAACGGCGCGTACGGGATTCCACCGCCGTACGACGGCTCGAACAAGCTGCTGCTCGCGCCGACGTTTCCCGGCACCCCGCGCGCGATCGCGGTGTACCCGTGACGCGCGCGCGCTGACTCTGGCGGGCCGGCGCCGGCGAACGCTGCAGGGCGTTCGCCGGTTCGGACTCGCTGCCTGATTGGGACCGTGCTCACGCGTTTAAAGCCGATGGACGATCGGTGGACGGCGCATGCGAGAGGATGCCTCCGCACAAGGAGAGTTCCTCACATGCTCAATCCACGCGCGGTCGTCGCGACGGCGATCGTGATCGTCGCCGCGGGCTGCTCGCAAAATACGTCGGTGCCCGCCGTCGGTCCGCCGCCTCCCACTACGACCCCGTCCGCGGTCCCCTCCGCGACGCCCGCCGGCGCAACGCCGACGCCGTCTCCCCCTGCGACGCCGGTCGTCACGGCGACGCCCACGGCAACGCCTAGCGCGACGCCGACAGCCACGCCTACCGCGACGCCGAGCGGCGCGGCGGTCGTACCCGCACCGTCCGCGCTCGCGTTCACCGGCCTCGGCGCTGCCCTCGCGCAAGGACTGAGCGTCGCGCAAGCCGGCTTCGTCGGCTCGTTCTCGCAGACCAACACGTGCGCCGGCGTGGCGTCCGTCTCGGCGCAGCCGCCGTCCCCGACCTTCACCATCACCCCGATCGCGACCGGAACGTGCAGCATCACGATAACGGGCGGATCGAATCAGTCCGTCGACGTCCCGGTGACCGTGACGACCAGCGGCCTCGTCGTCAGCGGCCGGAGGAATCACCAGTGAACGTTTCAATGAAAGCTCTTCGCACTCTCGCCGCATCGCTCGCGGCCATCCTCGCGGGCTGCGGAGGCGGCGGCGCGTCGCACGTCGCCACGCCGACGGCGGCCGTCGTCACGTCCGCATCGATCGTGATCAAGATCCCCGCCGCGGCGACGTCGTCTTCGGCCGCTGCGCGCAAGGTGCAATACGTCTCCGCGACCAGCCGCTCCGCGACGCTGTCGCTCGCGCCGGCGCCGACGTGCACGAACTGCACTCCCGCTTCGTCGTACGGCGTCGCGCTCGCCGGTCAGGGTTCGCCTTGCGTGACGAACCCGCAAGGGCGAACGTGCACGCTGCCGCTGAATCTCGTGGCCGGCAGTTATCTCGGCTCGATCGTGCTCTACAATGGGTTCGTCAACGCACAGGGCGCTGCGACGGGCACCCCGATTTCGGAGAAGACCTCGTTCCCGATCGCCGTTGCCCTCGGCCAGCCGAACACCACCGCGATCGTTCTCGACGGCGTTCCGGCGAGCCTCACCACGGCCGTCGTCACGCCGTCGACGTTGTTCGTCGGTTCGAAGGTCGTAAGCGGTCAAGTGACGACCGTCTATCGGCTGCTGGGCGGCGGGTCGTCCGGCCAATTCACCATCACCGCCAAGGACGCCGACGGCAACGTGCTCGTCGGCGGCGGCGCGCCGACGTTCAGCGCGAACGCCACCGGCGGCTTCACCGCCTCGACCTCCGGGAACACCGTCACGCTCACGGCGCCGGCGACGAACACGAAACAGTCCGGAACGCTGACCTTCAACGCGGTCTCGCCGGCCTGCACCGACCCGACTGCCCAGTGCACGGCCTCGGTGCAGATCGCCTTCGACCAGACCCTCGCCGTCGTCGATCCCGGCGCCGGCAGCGTCTACGTCTGGCCGATCGGCGCGGCGGCGCCCTCAGCGACGATCACGACCGGAATCAACGCCCCGACGGCCGTGGCGTTCGCCTCGGACGGGACGTTGTTTGTCGCGAACAACGGCAACTCGACGGTCACGGCATACACCCCGCCGTACACCGGCGCGCCGCTGACGATCTCGAACGGGATCTCGAATCCCGCCGCGCTGATCGTCGATGCGCAGAACAAGCTCATCGTCGCCGATGCGGGGAGCGCGCACGTCACCATCTATCCGCCGCCCTATACGACGGCGACGCCGGTGACGCTGAACACCGGCACCGGTCCAGCCGCGCTCGCGCTCGATGCGACGCAGCATTTGTGGCTCGTGTCGACGAGCGGCGCGCTGTACCGGTATCCGACGCCGTACGTCGCGGGCGGGTTCGACCGCGGCATCGGGAGCCCCGCGTCAACTTTCAACCAGCCGCACGGGCTGGCGCTGGATTCCGCCGGCCGGCTCTACGTCGCCAACTCCGGCAACAACAACGTGCTGCGTTTCGATCCGCCGTACAATCAGGCGCCGGACGCGACGATCGCATCGACGGCGGGACAGCCGATGACGCAGCCCGTGAGCGTCTTCGTCGGCGCCGGCGACACGCTGCTCGCCGGAAGCCAGGACGGGCTCGACACCTACACGTCGACGGGGGCACCGATCGCGCTGATCGCCGGCCCGCTCTACAAGCCGCACGGCATGACGGTGGATCAAGACGGAATGGTCTGGGTCGCGACGACCAGCGGCAACGGCGTGTACGGCGTTCCGCCGCCATTCGACGGCTCGAACAAGGTCCAGCTCGTATCGGGCTACCTCATCAACCCTTCCGCGATCGCGGTGTACCCATGATGCTCGCGCGCGCACTCTGAGTCGTCCGCCGCGAGGCCGGGGCCGGTGAACGCCAACGCGTTCACCGGTCCGGGACGGCGGGGATTGTGTCACAGAACATCCCGGCGGCAGGAGTGACCGCCGGCGACCTAGGCGCCCTTCAACCGGGTTCTGCTTCGTCCGGGCGGCCCGGACGCCGGCGCCGGGCTTCGATGAACCCGCACAACTCGCCGTAGCTGTTGACGTAGCGCCGTTCGCCGGAGCTGACGTGCACAATGGTCGCGCGCCATCGTCCCGCCGGGTCCCGGGGGTTCTCGATGCTGATCCGGACGACGAAGCTCTCCTCGGGAGAACGCGGCAGCGGCTTTTCCATCCCGTCAACGATAACGGAAGCGGCGTCCAGAGAACGTCCACGGCGGCTGGACGTTTTGTGGAGGCCGGGCCCTCCAGGAAGCCTTGCGCGTGGACGGATGGTGGAGGAGGGCGTTCGCGGGACGCCGAGCGCCGCGGGCACGTGCGGTATCGACGTCTCCGACGGCCTCGGCGGCTCTGTCGCTCGCGGTCGGCAGCTACACGGGCAACGACGTGCGCGTTTTCGTGCCGCCGTTCACGAACACGCCGTTCACCTACACGCTGGGCGTCAGCACGCCGACGTCGCTCGCCGCCGTTCGTCATCACCAACATCGGGTACTACGGCAGCGTGTCGCATCCGACCGCGGTGGCCGCGTGGCCGTAAGAACCGCGGGAAAGTGAAGCGTCGGCGCGGCACGAAGGAGCCCCTTCGTGCCGCGCCTCGACGTGCAGTTCTTCGGACCCGTGCGGTTCATCGCGGACGGCGAGCCTTGGCGCTTAAGCGCTCCGCCGCGGTGCGCAACGCTGCTCGCGTACCTCGCGTTGCGAAGCGAGCCGGTACCGCGCGTCCTCGCGGCGTCGACGCTGTGGCCGGACGAACTCGATTCGGACGCGCGCACGAACCTGCGGCGCTACCTGCACCGCCTGCGGGGCGGACTTCCCGCGAGCGACGTGCCGTGGGTCGTGGACGACGGCACGGTGATCGGATGCAACCCCGCTGCGCCGCTGCACGTCGACGTGGCCGCCTTCGAAACGCTCGTCGCCGCGCAGTCCACCCGCGCGGAGGCGGTCGCACTCTACCGGGGCGATCTGCTCGAGGAATACGACGACGAGTGGATCATCGTCGAACGTGAGCGGCTGCGCGCGCTCTATCTCGGCGCGCTGCTCGAGCTCGCCGCGGAGCGCCGTTGCGAACGCGATTTTTCCGCGAGCGTGTCGTACGCGGAACGGCTGCTGGCCCACGACGATCTGCGCGAAGACGCGCTGCGCGAGCTGATCGCCGCACGCTACGAGTCGGGTGACCGCGGCGCCGCGCTCGGGACGTACGAACGGTTCGCGCTGCGGCTGCGGGAAGCGCTTCACGTTGACCCGATGCCGGAGACGGTCGCGCTGGCCGACGCGATTCGCGCGCACGCCGCCCTCGGGTCGGACGAGCCGGCGGAGGAGGCAGCGCCGGTCGAGGGGTGGCAGCCGGCGTTCGCCGGACGCGAGGTGGAGCTGCAAACGCTGCGCCGCGCGTGGGCGCGCGCCGCGCGCGGCGCCGGCATGACGATCTTCGCCGGCGGTGAGGCCGGCATCGGAAAATCGCGACTCGTCGGCGAGCTTGCCGCGGTCGTGCGTTCGCAGGGCGGTCGAGTCGTGATCGGCATGACGTCGGATCCCGAAGGCGAGCCGTATCAGGCGCTGCTGACGGCGTTGCGGCGTGTCGTGCTGTTCGCCGCCGGCGCCGACCAGGACCCGCAGACGCTCGTCGCGCTTGCCAGGGTGCTGCCCGAAGTTCGCGCGATGCGCCGCGATTTGCCCGACGACGACGCGCCCGCCGGCGAGCCGGCGCGCGCGCGCTTGTTCGAGGCGATCGCGCGTTTCGTCGAACGCGTCGCGCGGGCGCGGCCGCTGCTGTTGGTGCTCGAGGATCTGCACTGGGCCGGCGAGGGAACCATCGACGCGCTGTGCGCGTTGGCGCGCCGCGCCGGCTCGCTCCCGCTTCTGCTCGTCGTCACGTACCGCACGGAAGAGGCCGGAGGGGATCATCCGCTGCGGACCGCGCGCGCGGCGCTCGCGGCCGAACATCGCGCGTCCGCGCTCGCACTGCGCCGGCTCGACGCGCGCGGCGTCGCCGGGATGCTGGCGTGCGCAGAGTTCGTCGACGCCCCGGCGGAACTCGGCGCCGCGCTGCATCGCATCAGCGACGGGAACCCGCTCTTCGCGGTCCACCTGGCGCGCGGATACGTCGAGACCGGGCGTCTGCCGGGCGATGATGCGACGAACGGAATCGGCGAAGCGATCGCACGGCGGATCGCGCGGCTTGATCCGCGCGTGCGCGCCGTCGGTGAGGTCGCCGCGGCGCTCGGCGAGACGTTCTCGGTCGACGCGGTGCGCGACGTCGGCGGGTGGGACGAGAGCTGGGTGCTCGACGCGATCGGCGAGCTGATGGACGCCGCCATGGTGCGCGAAGCCGGCGCCAGAGACCACGCTTATGCGTTCACCCACGCGCTGGTCGGTTCCGCGCTCTACGCATCGACGCCGGACTCGTCGCGCGCGGCGCGGCACCGCCGAATCGCGCGCGTGTTCGAACGGCGCACCGCCGGCGAGCGGCCGGCGATCGCGACGATCGCTCGCCATTGGCGTCTCGCCGGCGATCGTGCGCGGGCTGCGGCGGCATACACGAACGCCGCGTCCGCAGCGCTCAAAGTCTATGCGCGCACCGACGCGGTCGCGTTCGCTCGTGCGGCGTTCGAACTCGCCGACGACGATGCGGCGCGGTTCGCGGCGCTGCACGTCGCGGCGACGGCCCAGGCGCGTTCCGGCGACGTCGTACGCTGGGATGCCGATCTCGCCGAGCTGGAAGAGATCGCGGCACGGCTCGGCGATGCGCGGCTATTCGACGCGCTCGCTCTGCGCGAGACGTTCTTGTGGCAGACGTCGCGGCTCCCGGAGCGCCGAGCCGTCGTCGACCGCATGGCCGCGATCGCCGAGCGGCTCGACGCCGGCGTACCGCGGGCGATCGCGCTGCAGCGCCGCGGCGCGATCGAGCTCAATGCCGGCCGGCTGCACGACGCGCTGGCGACGTTTCGCGCGGCGCTGGCGCTGGCGCGCCCGCTGAAGGCGCCCGATCTGGTTTTCGAGCTCCGGCACGACGTCGTCGCCGTCGCACTTCGTTTGGGCGAGTATGCCGAAGCCGCGCAGCTCCTCGACGAACAGCGCGCGAACCTCGTGCCGGGCGCGTCGATCGAAGCGCGGATGGGCTTGCTGCGCGCAGAGGCTTCGCTCGCCGCCGCACGGCTCGACGACGTGCTCGCGCAGCGCGTCGGCAGCGAGATGCTCGAACTCGCGCGGCGCGTGGACGATGCGGAGAGCGATGCGAGAGCGCACATGCTGTTGGCCTATGCTGCGGCGGAGCGCGGCGAGCCGGCGACGGCGCGCGTGCACTACGAGGCGGTTTTCGCGAGCGCCGTTCGGCTCGAAAACACACAGCTGCAAACGATGGTGCTGCTCAACCGTGGTCTCATCGAGCGGGACATCGGGCGTCTCGATGATGCGATCGCGCTTTGGGACGCGGCGCTGCCGCTCGCCGAGGCTGCCGGTTTGAAGGTCGGCGTCGGCTATCTGCTCGTCGGCCGTTCAGAGGCGCACGCATTGCTGGGCGGGATCCACGCCGCGCAGCGCGATGCGCGCGCGGCCCTCGCCGCCGGTGAGGAAACCGGCGAACGGCGGTTGCACGCCGGCGCACTGGTCGCGCTGGGCGCGGCGCAGATCGCGGCCGGGCTGCATGAAGACGGCGTCGCGACGCTGCAGGCGGGAATCGAGGAATGGCGTGCGGCCGGCGTCCTGCGGGGACTCGGCAACGACCTCACGCAGCTTCTCGAGGCCTTCCTCGAGCGCACCAAGATCGAAGAGGCGCGCGAGATCGCCGCGGAGCTGCGCGAGTTTTTCGAGTCGCGCGCGGCGGACTTGCGGTTCCCGGCGCGTGCCGCCCTCGCGCTCGCGAACGAAGCGAGAGCGCGCGGAAATGCGGACGAGGAGCGGGCGTCGCTCGCTCGCGGTCGCGAGTTGCTCGCGCAGCGGCTCAGAACGCTGGAGGGGCAGGACCGCGCGGCCTACGCGGCCCTGCCCTTCAATCGCGCGCTCGAGTCGGCCGCCGCCGCGACGCGTTGACGCGACGCGATCAGTACACGAGTTTGCCGATTTTGCCGCTGGCCTCCTCAGTGAACCAGATGTTGCCGTCCGGGCCGGCGGTGATGGCGAACGGCTGACCGTTTGACGTGGGTATGGGATATTCCGTAATCGTTCCGCTCGTGGTGATGCGTCCGATCTTGCCTTGGTTTTCGGTGAACCACACGGCACCATCCGGGCCCGCGGTGATGCCCGAGAGTCCAACGTTCAAACCCGGAACGTGGAAGGCGGTCGCCACTCCGGCCGTCGTATGGCGAACCACGTAATTGCTCCCCGTGCAAACATACCAGAGATTTCCGTCCGGCCCGGTGGCGAGCGCGTGCGGGGACGTACAGACTGACGGCACCGTAAACACATCGTTGGGTCCGGTGAGAACATAACGCCGGAGCGCTCCGTCGACGTACCACACGTTACCGTCCGGGCCGAGCGTGATGCCGCCGAGGCCACTGCTGGCTCCGAGCGGCAGTTCCCCGGTGCCTGCATTGTTGTAGAGGACGTAGCCCAGGGCCGTATTGCTCGGGTCTGGTCGCTCCAGGAACATGACTCCCTGGAGGGTTGCGACGATTCCGCTTTGCGTGTTCTGCCCGTTGGGAAACGAAAACTCGGTAACCGCGCCTTGCGTCGTCATCCGTCCTACCTGATTCGTCCCGTTCTGCGTGAACCAGAGGGCGCCGTCAGGTGCACTGGTAATGCTGCCCGGGGTCGAACCGGCGGACGGTATCGGAAACGTCGAGACGGCGCCGGCAGGCGTGATGCGGCCGATCGCGTTCAACGCAGATTCAACGAACCAAACGTTGCCGTCTGGCCCGGCTGCAATGCCCGTCAGCTCGTTGGCGACCACCCCGGGGACCGTATACTCGGTGATCGTCGGAGTCGGTGCGAAGGTCGCGCCCGTGCCGTTGCCGGGGTCCACCGTCGCCGACGTCAGCGCTTTGCCGTTGTACGTCAGCGTCACCGCCGTTGATGCGTTAGCGACCGTCGTCGTGGAAAGCGACGTCACACCCGATGCGTCACTGTTCGTCAGCAGCACGGGATGGTCGTAGTCGGTGCCGCCGACGATCACGTTGCCGTCGGGATCGAACGCGGTGACGTTGACGGCGCTGGTCGCCGCAGTGCCGGCGGGTGGTGTCGGGTTCGCAAGCGACACGCTCGCTTTACTCACGACCCCGTTGAGCGATGCGGAGAGCGCGTTCGCCGCCCCTGCGACGATCAGTTGCGAGAACACCCCATGGCTGAGGACGTTGCCGACCCCGTTCGCCGCATCGTACGCCGCGATCGTGAAGGTATCGGTCCCGGCCGGTGCGTCGATCGTGATGTTCGTCGTTTGCGGTTGTCCCACCGGCGGCGCGTTCGTGATCTGCGCCGTTCCGCTGTTGACGAAGATCGCGATGCTGCGGGTCGTTGCGGCGACGTACTTCGGCGCGCGCAGAGCCGACTGCGTCTGCGCTCCGCCCCAGTGCATGGTGAAGGTCGCGTGCAGCATCGCCGCGGTCGTCGGCGGCATGGCGGGCGACTTCGCCGGTATCGCCCCTCCGGAACCTGCACAGCCCACGGCCAGCATCAGCAACGCCAACGGCGCGCTTCTCCGAAATCCGTTCATCGTATCCGCGCTCATTGGATGCTTCCGGAAAGCGTGGTGACCGTCACGGCGACGGCCGACGGCGAGGAACCGGGAGCGCCCTGCACCGTGAGGTTGCAGCTGCCGGCAGCCAGCGCAGTGACCGTGAACGTTGCGGCCGGACCGTTCGGCGCTGCGGACGCGGCCGTGACGATGCCGCTGCAGCCGGTGACGGTGAACGCGCCGGCAAAGCCGCCCTGCGACGCGCTGAAGGTCGAAAACTGACCCGCGGTGGTGAACACCAGGGCTGACGGCAAGCCCAGAACCGGAAGCGGGGCCGGCGTGGCGGCCGGGGTCGCCGTCGCGATCGCGGTGGGCGTTGCGGTCGGAGCCGCCGCCGAAGTGGGAGCCGTCGCTGGGACGCCGCCGGTGCTGCTGCTCGTGCCGCCGCTGCAGCCGCACACCAATGCCGCGAGAACCGCTCCGGCGGCCGACATCGTCGACCGCCTCGAAGATACGTGCACGCGAGATCCTTTCTCGTGGACGCGATGAGTGAGCGTCAGGGAACCTGACGTCCTCGGACGATGCTGACAGGCCGGCCGTCCATGGGGCGTCCATGCCTCTGGGCACCCGGCCGAGGGCCCCTCCGCCGGCGACGTTTCCGCCGGCCGCGCTCAGCCGAGACCCTCAGCCCGCGGCGGGGCGCTTAGCTGTAGTCGAACTCGACGCCGGCGATGCGCACGGTGTCGCCTTCTTGGACGCCGAGCTCGCGCAGTTTCTTGTCGACGCCCATCTTGGCGAGGATCTGCTCGAAGCGCGCGAGGGCCTCGTCGGAATCGAAGTCGGTCATGTGCGCGAGGCGCTCGACGCGCTCGCCGCTGACGATGTAGATGCCGCCTTCGACGACGATGTCGAACGGTTCGTCGGCGGTCAATTGAATCTGCGCCGGTTCGGGCGTCACGACGTCGGGCACCGGCATCGAGCGAATCGTTTCCCAGGTCGCGTAGATGAGCTCTTGCACGCCCTCGCCGGTCGCGGCGGAGATCCCGCGCAAGCCGGGGATCGTCTCGCGCAACGCCTCGTACGTCGCGCGCGCGTCGGGCAGGTCGATCTTGGTGATCGCGATGATGACCGGCCTATCGAGCAGCGCCGTGTTCCAGGCGCGCAATTCGTTCTCGATCGTTTCTTTGTCGGCCAATACTTCGTCGAGCGGCTTGTCGCCGGCGATCAGGTGCACGAGCACGCGCGTGCGTTCGACGTGCCGCAAGAAGCGGTCGCCGAGGCCCGCGCCCTCGTGCGCGCCTTCGATGAGTCCGGGAACGTCGACCATGACGAACGACTCGAACTCGGCGACGCGCACGACGCCGAGCTGCGGTTCGAGCGTGGTGAACGGATAGTCGGCGATCTTCGGACGCGCCGCGCTCACGACGCTGAGCAGCGTCGACTTGCCCGCGTTCGGGAGACCGATCACCCCGGCGTCGGCGAGCAGCTTCAGCTCGAGCTTGAGCTCGCAGCGTTCGCCGGGCTCGCCGTTATACGCGAACCGCGGTGCCTGGCGCGCGGCGGTCGCGAAGTGCTGGTTGCCGAGGCCGCCGCGTCCGCCCTTAGCGACGCGCATCCGCTCGTACGGCGTGCTGAGATCGGCGAACAAGCGCGAATGGCCGCGGTTGCCTTCGGCGTCGATCTCGGTGCGAGTGACGAGCGTGCCGACCGGGACCCGCACGACGAGCTCGTCGCCGGCCTTGCCGGACTTGTTCGACTTCATCCCCGTCCGGCCGAGTTCGGCTGCGAACTGCTTCTTGAACCGGAAGTCGACCAGCGTGCCGAGCTCGGGGTCGGCGAGCAGGACGACGTCGCCGCCCCGGCCGCCGTCGCCGCCGGCAGGTCCGCCTTTGGGGACGTATTTCTCACGCCGCCATGCGACGATGCCGTCGCCGCCCTTGCCGGCGGCAACCATGATCGTGGCCTCGTCGATGAACTGCACGGGGCGCTACAAAACAAAAAGAGCCGCTAGGCGGCTCTCTACGCTGGTCGCCGAAGCGAACGCTGGGATCAAACCGCGGCCGGCACGACGTTGACGTGCTTGCGGTTCTTCGAGGCGGTGAAGGTCACGTGGCCCTCGACGACCGCGAAGATCGTGTGGTCCTTGCCGAGCATCACGCCGGCGCCGGGGTGGAACTT
>JAQBPL010000009.1 GCA_028287545.1 Vulcanimicrobiota bacterium
CCACGCCCGACGGCGTGGCGACGATCGGCGGCGCGCATCCCACCGCGATCGTCGCGACGGCCAACGGCGCGTACGCCTACGTCGCGATGACCAACGTCGACCGCATCGCCACCGTCGCGCTCACCGGAACGCCGCGCGTCGTCGGCGGCACCGAGCTGCGCTTGTTCGACAAGGGGCCCTACGGCATGCAGCCGGCGGCGCTGGCGCTCTCGCACGACGGCACGCGGCTGTACGTCGCGCTCGCCGGCGTCAACGCGGTGGCGGTGATCGATGCGCGCGATCCGGTTCACCTGCACCGGCTCGGGCTGATCCCGACCGGCTGGTATCCGACCGCGCTCGCCCTCGCCGGCGACGATCGGACGCTCTTCGTCGTCAACACCAAAGGCTACGGCCACGATCCGGGCTACACCGGAGATCCGCCGCAGGCCGACTCGAACGCCGTCTGGTCGACGCTGCAGCGCGTCGATCTGAGCACGGTGCGGCTCGGGAGCGCGACGATGCACACGCTCGCCAACACGCGCCAAGTCGTGCGCGCGCCGGTGCGGTATCCCAAAGGGATCAGTCACGTCGTCGTGATTTTGGAAGAGAACAAATCGTTCGACGCGATGCTGGGGGATCTCGGACCGCCGAACGGCGATCCCTCGATGACGTTCTTCGGCCGCAGCGTCACGCCGAATCTCCACGCGCTTGCGGAACGCTACGGGCTCGCCGCGAACCTCTTCGCCGACGCGGAGGAATCCGACGCGGGACACCAGTTCTTCGCGGGCGGCATGGCGACGCTCTATTCCGAACGGACGCTGTTCGCGAAAGGCGGCCGCACGCCGCTCGTCAACAAGAACGAAGATCCCGAGGACTATCCGCGGCTGGGATACGTCTTCAACGCGCTGGCGCGCCACCGCATCCCGTTTCGCGACTACGGCGATCTGATCCGGGTCAGCGGCTACGACGAAGGCCAGGCTCTCGATCCGAAGACCGACGATCCGCAGTACGCCGGCGTCGCCGACGTCGACGCGCCGACGCAAGGTCTCGGCGGCCAGTACTCGCTCGACGTTCCGGCGCCCGCGGTGCTCGCCGGACACGTCGACCTCAACTATCCGGGTTGGAATCTGCGCATCCGCGACGAGCGGCGCGCGAAAGAATTCATCCGCGACTACTCCGCGCTCGTCGCGCAAGGCCACCAGCCGCGCTACACGTACATCTGGCTGCCGGCCGATCACGGCGGGTTCGGCCCCGGGATCCCGCCGATTCCGGAGGAGGTCGCCGACGGCGACCGCGCGCTCGGCGCGATCGTGCAGTACCTCTCGCACCTGCCGTCGTGGAAGCAGACGGCACTCTTCGTGATGCCGGACGACGCGCAGTCCTCGCGCGACCACGTCGACGCGTACCGCACCTACGCGATCGTTGCGGGCCCGTTCGTGAAACGGCATTTCATCGGCACGCGCCATCTCTCGACCGTCAGCGTGCTCAAGACCACGGAGCAGCTGCTCGGCCTCGGAACGCTCGCGCTCGGCGATCTGCTCGCCACCGACATGAGCGATTTCTTCACCTCGAGCGGCGGGGACGCGGCGCCCTACGACGCGATCCCGGTTCCGACCCAGACCGCGAGCGTCGAAGGCAACCGCATCGCGGCCCTGCTGGCGCAGACCGATCAAAGCAAGGCCGACGCGGACACCGCGCGCGGTGCGCGCCTCGTCGAATACTCGCGCCGTGCGGACTTGCTCGCCGCGCGCCGGAGGTCGATGACGCCGGCGGCGTACGGGCGCGCGCAGGGTGAATTGTTCGCCCTGGCAACGGCGGTGGTGCGCTAACGCTCATATGCCGGGTAATTGAGTTTCATGCGCGACACCGCTTTCTTGATCTTGCGGCTCGGTTTGGCGATCGTGATGTTCCCGCACGGCGCGCAGAAGGCGCTAGGCTGGTTCGGCGGTGAGGGGATCTCCGCAACGGTCAGTGGGCTCACCACCGCCATGCACTTGCCGGCGGTCGTCGCGTATCTCGTGATCGCGGCCGAGTTCGTCGGGCCGATCCTGCTCGTGCTCGGCGTTCTCACCCGCCTCGCGGCCCTAGCGATCGGCGTCGACATGTTTTTCGCTGCGGTCCTCGTCCACGCCCAGAACGGGTTCTTCCTGAACTTCAGCGGCCATCAAGCCGGCGAGGGGATTGAGTACCACATCGCGCTGATCACGATCGCGCTGGCGCTCGTCATCGGTGGGGCGGGCCGCTTCGCGGTCTTGCCGCGCACCTGAGCGCGCGCCGAGGGTGTCGGGGCCCGCGAGCGAAACCCGGCATGTCGTGATCGTGAAGCCCATCGCCGCCCCGTATGTCTCCTCCGACGCCGGCGCCCTCGAGGGCGCCCTCGTGCTTCTGCCGTCCGTCGCGGTCGACCGGCTCGTGCCGGTGAAGGGCGAGCCTTCGCCGATCGCCGATCGCGCGATCGACCAGCACGCGGTGCTGGTCCGCACGCTGGAAGACCGCGGCGTCACCGTCCATCAGATCGACCCGGTAAGCGAAGCGCCCTCGGAGTCGCTGGTCGCCGACTGCGCGATCGTGCTCCCCAAGGGCGCGATCATCGCGCGCCCCTCGCAGCCCGAGCGCCGCGCCGAGACGGCCGCGGTCGAACGCCGCCTCGCGGCGCTCGGCATCCCGATCCTGGCGCGGATCGAGCCGCCCGGCGTCCTCGACGCGACCGACGTCGCGATCGCCCCCGGCCGCGTCTTCATCGGCGTCCCGCTCCCCGGCGCCGGCCTGCGCGCCCGTTCGAACGAGCTCGGCCGGCGCCAGCTCGAAGCGATCGTGACGCAGCACGGCTACACGGTGGAGGAACTGGCCGTCGCCCGCGACGTCCCCCGGCTGCGCGACGTCTTCTCCGTCATCGGGTCCGACACGGTCGTCGCCGCCCCCGATCGCGTCGACCTCGTTCCGGTCACCGGCTTCCGAATAATCGAACTCCCACGGGGCGAAGAATTCGCCGCCGGCGTGCTGCCGCTGGGCGAACGCCGCGTCTTGGCGAACCTGCGCTTTCGCGAGTCGCTGGCGATCATGCGCAAGGCGAAGATCGCGGTCGAAGCGATCGACTTGTGGGAATTCGGCAAGGCCGGCTTCGGCCCGTTCTCGCTCGTCCTCGCCGTGAAGCGCACCTCCAACGATGCGCGTCGCGATACTCTCTGACATCCACGGCAATCTGCATGCGTTGAACCGCTGCATCGAGGACCTCGCGTCGCGCGGCGGCGCGGACGTGCTCGTTGCCGCCGGCGATCTGTGCATGGACGGACCGAAGCCGCGCGAGGTGCTCGAACGCCTGCGCGAGCTCGGCGCGCTCGCCCTGCGCGGGAACACCGACCGCATGGTCGGACTCTCCGACCGCAACACGCTCGACCCTGAGGATGCGCGCGCCGTGAAGTGGGTGCGCAAGCGCATCGGACGCGAGTGGGCGATTTGGCTGGCCGAATTACCGTTGACGCTCCCGTTCGGGGACGGCGAGAACGGCCTGCTGGTCTGCCATGCCAACCCGAAAAACGACGACGAACACGTGTGGCCGGACGCGGACGACGCGCAGCTCGAGCGCCTCTTCGGCGACGCCGTCCAGCGCACGTTCGCGTTCGGTCACCTGCACCTCCCGTACGTGCGCGTGTGGCGCGGGCGGACGCTGGTGAACGTCGCATCGGCGGGGCTGCCGAAGAACGGCGACCCGCGCGCGCACTACGCGATCCTCACCGAACGCTCCGGCGGCTGGGAAGTGCAGGAGCGGCTGGTCGACTTCGACGTGGCAAAAGTCGCACGGCAGCTGAAGAAGAGCGGCATCCCCGATCGAAAGATCCGCCGCACGACGCTGCGCCGGCACCGGTATCCAAAGCTCGGCTTGCCGGGTTCGATGATTCCGTGAGCATCCCAGCACTCAAGATCGACGGCCTCGTCAAGCGGTACGGAGATTTTACGGCGGTCGACGGCATCTCGTTCGAGGTCGCCGAAGGCGCCTTCTTCGGGCTGCTCGGACCGAACGGCGCGGGCAAGACGACCACGATCAACGCGATCGTCGGACTGGCGAAGATTACGGCCGGTTCGATCGCGCTGTTCGGCCACGACGTCGAGGGCGACTGGCGGCTCGCGCGCCGGCAAGTCGGCCTCGCGCCGCAGGAATACAACTTCGACCGGTATCTCAACATCCGCGACGTGCTGATCTTTCAGGCGGGATACTACGGCATCAAGGGGCCCGCGGTCGCAAAACGCGCCGACATGCTGCTCGAGCGGTTCGATCTCGCTTCGAAGGCGAAGCAGGTGTACACGAAGCTCTCCGGCGGGATGAAGCGGCGGCTGACGCTCGCGCGCGCGCTGATCCACGAACCGCGCTTGGTGATCCTCGACGAACCGACCGCCGGCGTCGACGTCGAATTGCGGCTCGAACTCTGGTCGCTGCTGCGCGAGCTCAACACCAACGGGACGACGATCATTCTGACCACCCATTACCTCGAAGAGGCCGAAGAGCTCTGCGACCGGATCGGGATCATCCAGGGCGGGAAGCTCATCGCGCTCGAGGAGACCCAGCATCTGATCGGCGACGGCTCGCTGCAGGACGTCTTCCTGGAGCTCACCCGCCGATGATCGTCAACACGGTCGGCTTCGAAACGCTGGTGCGCCGCGAAATCGTACGGACGTTCTCGATCATCAACCAGGTGGTCTGGCCGCCGGTCATCCAGACCTTGCTGTACGTCATGGTCTTCGGAATGGCGCTCGGCAGCCGGATCCCAAACGTGCAGGGCGTCTCGTACGCGCAGTTCCTGATTCCCGGGCTCATCATGCTGCAAGTGATCGACCAGACCTACAGCGAGAGCTCCTCGTCCGTCTTCCAGGGGCGGTTCATGAACTCGATCCAGGAGCTGCTGATCGCGCCGCTCTCGGCGATCGAGATCGTGCTCGGGTACGTCGCCGCCGGAGTCGTCCGCGCGGTGTTCATCGCGCTGCTCATCACCGTGCTCGGGATCTTTTTCGTCGGCACCGCGCCGACCAATTGGTGGCTGTATCTGATCACGATCGTGCTCGTCGCGATCCTGTTCTCGTCGCTCGGGATCATTTTCGGCCTCTTGGCCGAGAAGTTCGATCACATCGCCGTGCTCACGACGTTCTTCATCACGCCGCTGGTGTTCGTGGGCGGGGTGTTCACCTCGATGACCTTCCTCCCGCCGCTCGTGCAGAAGATCTCGCTGGTCAACCCGATGTTCCACATGATCGACGCGTTCCGGTACAGCTATACGGCCCGCGGCGACGAGCCGCTCGCGGTAGCGCTCACCGTCGTCGCCGTGCTGGCCACGGCCGCGTTCACCGTCGCGCTGCAGATGACGGCCGCCGGGGTGAAGCTGCGCGCGTAAATTCGGTCGCGTCCGTCATTTCTCGCTGTCGAGGTGGGCCATCGCCGATGCGGCATAGCGATCGCCGGTTGCGGCGCCCTTGGGAATCGCGCGTTCGATCGCGGCGAGGTCGTCGGGGCCTAGCCGTACGTCGAGTGCGCCGAGCGCTTCGGCGAGCCGGTCGCGGCGACGAGCGCCGATGAGCGGCACGATGTCGTTCCCCTGAGCGACCACCCATGCGATCGCCACTTGCGCGACCGTGGCCCCGAGCCGTTCCGCGACCGTGCGCAACGCCTCGACCAGTGCGAGGTTCGCGTCGGCGTTCGCGCCCTGGAAGCGCGGTGCGTGCGCGCGGAAGTCGTTCGGCGTGATGACGTCCTTCTGCCAGTGGCCGCTGATGAGACCGCGCGAGAGGACGCCGTACGCGGTGATGTCGATCCCGAGTTCGCGCGCGGCCGGCAGGATCGCATCCTCGATGCCGCGCGAGATCAGCGAGTACTCGATCTGCAGGTCGCTGATCGGATGAACGGCGGCCGCTCGCCGCAGCGTCTGGGCGCCGACTTCGGAGAGGCCGACGTAGCGGACGTAGCCGGCTCGTACCATCTCGGCGATCGCGCCCACCGTCTCCTCGATCGGCACCTGCGGATCGAGACGTGCCGGGCGGTAGATGTCGATGTAATCGACGCCGAGCCGCTGCAGGGAATAGGTGAGGAAGTTCTTCACGGCCTCCGGCCGCGCGTCGTAGCCCACCCATCCGCCGGCCGGGTCGCGCAGGGCGCCGAACTTCACGCTGAGGACGACCTGCTCGCGCGGTACGCCGGCAAGCGCCTCGCGGATCAGCAGTTCGTTATGACCCATGCCGTAGAAGTCGCCCGTGTCGAGCAGCGTGATGCCGGCGTCCAGCGCGGCGTGGACCGTGGCGATGCTCTCTGCCCGGTCCGCCGGTCCGTACATACCTGACATGCCCATGGCGCCGAGGCCGAAGGCAGAGACGGTGGGGCCGTTTTTTCCGAGCTGGCGATACTGCATGTCCGTCTTACCGTACACCGCGCCGTGCACTCGCGGTCAAGTCTCCTAACGCACCGGGACCTTCAGAACGGCGCGATTCCGATAGAGACGCCCGGTTTTGGGAAAGGCGTGGGATGTTGGTAGAGGAGACGTCGCTCGACGCGCCTCATTTGCGCGCGCTCGATACCGCCGCTGCCGCGGTGTTCGCCCCCTTGGACCTCGGAGCGACCCTCGAGGCCGTGGTCGGCGTATTCGTCCCCCGCTATGCGGAGGGAGCGTACGTGACGTTGCTGGACGATCGCGACGAGGGGCGGGTCGCGGCGGTCCGGCATCGCGATCCGCTACGGGGCGCGGCGCTGCTCGGGCAGCTGGGCCGACGGGCCAGCGCGGCTGCGGGCGCGCAGTTGACGTTGCCGCTTACCGTCGGAGACCAGAACCTCGGCGCGATCCATCTGTGCCTTGCGCCCGAGGCCCCGGTCTTCGCTTCCGACGTGTTGTCCTTGCTGCACTCGATCGCGTCGCGCAGCGCGCTGGCATTGCGCAACGCGCGGCGGTTCGAGCGCGAACGGTCGGTGGCGCTCGCGTTTCAGCACGCGGCGCTCGTCTCGGACCTGCCGGCCCTCGATGGGTACCGCTTCAGCGCGGTGTACCAGGCCGGCCGTGCCGAGGCACAGGTCGGCGGAGATTGGTACGACGCCTTCGTGCTGCAGGACGGGCGCATCGTCGTGTCGATCGGCGACGTCGTCGGCTCCGGCCTGGGCGCGGCGATCGCAATGGTGGACGTGCGGCAAGTGATCCGCGGAGTCGCCCAAGTGCATCCGGATCCCGCCGTGATGCTGGAAGCTGCGGATCGCACCTTGCGCGCGCAGCATCCCGAACGCTTCGTCACGGCGTTCGTCGCGGTCATCGACCGCGTGACGCAGCACTGCGCGTTCGCGAATGCCGGGCATCCGGCGCCGCGCATCCGTCTGTCGGACGGAAGCGTGCAGCCGACGTACGGTCGAGGATTTCCGCTCGGCCTCGACTTCGACCAGCGCATCGACGTTCATCACGTTGTCTTGGAGGCAGGCAGCGTCCTCGTGCTGTTCACCGACGGGCTGATCGAGTCGACGCACGACGTCACCGAGGGCGAACGCCGGCTCGAACACACGCTGCGCGCACTGCGCCCGCTGGAGACGGAAGACGTTGCGGAGCAGATCTACCGCGACGTCCTCCAAGGCGAGTCCAACGACGACGTAGCGATCCTCGCGATATCGGTCATCGCGGCGCCGCCGGTGCGGCGCTGGCGCTTCGACCCGGTGTGGGACGACGTCGCGCACCGCGTGCACCGCGAAGTCTACGCCGAACTCGCCGGCGCGCAGCTCACGCCCGACGCGCTGAGCGACGTCGACGTCGTGCTGTCGGAAGTCATGGGCAACCTCGTGCGGCACGCGCCCGGAACCGCCGAGGTGATCCTCGAGCGGCGCGCAGGGCGCTCCGTGCTGCACGTGCTCGACAAGGGCCCCGGCTTCGAGTTCAGCCCGCGCCTGCCGGCCGATCTCTACAGCGAGTTCGGGCGCGGGTTGTTTCTCATCTCGCGCTTGTCGCACGATTTCACCGTCGAACGGCGCCCCGGCGCCGGCAGTCACGCCCGCATCATCTTCTGAGCGAGGAGGACCACGATCGACCCCGAGCAAGAAGCCCGGCGGCTCGCAGCCGTCAGACGCTACGACATCCTCGACACGCCGCCCGACGGTTCGTTCGACCGCATCACGGCACTTGCCGGCCAGCTCTTCGACGTTCCGATCGCGCTCGTCACCATCGTCGACGAAGATCGCATCTGGTTCAAGTCGCGCCACGGCATCGACGACGTCAGCCAGATCGAGCGCGATCCCGGGCTCTGCGCCTCGGCGATCCTCGACGATGTGCCGTACGTCGTCGAGGAAGCGCGCGCCGATCCGCGCACGCTGGCGAACCCGCTCGTCGCCGGCGGTTTCGGATTGCAGTTCTATGCGGCGGCACCGCTGCGCACCAGCGACGGGCACCGCCTCGGCACGCTGTGCATCATCGATCGCGAGCCGCGCATGTTCTCCCCGCGCCAAGCCGACATTCTGCAGCGCCTCTCCGAGGTGGTGATGGACGAGATGGAGCTGCGCATCTCGGCCCTCAAAGCGATCGGCGCGCAGCGCGAGGGACGCAACCTCGGGTCCTGAACTCCAGGCGGCCGGGGGCCCAGGAACGCAACCCGGCGGACGCCTTTAGGCGTCGGTACGATCGATGAAGCCTTTCGCTGTGTGGGCCGCCGCATTTGCTTTTGCCGCCGCCGGGCCGGTCCTCGCGGCCGGCGCCGCCCCGGAATTGCCGGGTCCGGCCGTGGGCGCTCAGGCTCCGGACTTCTCGCTCACCACGCTCGACGGCAAGCGGGTTCGGCTGGCCGACTACCGCGGCAAAACGCTGGTCCTCAACGTCTGGGGTTCGTGGTGCCCGCCCTGTCGGCTCGAAACGCCGGATTTCGTCGCCGAAGCGAAGGCCGGCGCCGTGCATGGGGTCGCTTATCTGGGGATCGACACGACCGAGAGCGTGCCCGCCGTGCGCGCGTACGTCGCGGCCAAGGGAATTCCGTATCCGCAGGTCGTCACGACCGCCACGAGCGATTTCGCCCGGGCGTACGACATCCGCAATTACCCGACGACGTTCGTGATCGATCCGGCCGGCGTCTTGCGCGCGCGCCATGCCGACAACTTGCTGCCGCGCGACCAGCTGCGCGCGTACGTCGCCGCGGCGCAGCGCAACGCGAGCGCGCCCCTGACCAGCGCGTTCCAGTCGCAGCTCGATGCCTTGCTCGACCCCGCGCACTATCCGTTCACCGGCGACCCCGCGACCGTGCGCTCGAACGTGGTCCTCGCCGACCGCGCCATCGCCAGCTCGAACGATCTGCTCGACGAAGCGATGGAAGATCCCACGCGCGATCACGACTTGCTGCGCACGCAGCAAGAGGCGGAGACCCTGCGCGCGGGGGCGATCGCGGCGCTCGCGCCGATCGCGCAGAGCGACGCCGATCGCGTGCTGCTGGCGCGGCTGCGCGGCGACGAAGCGGCCGCGCTCGGAAAATGGGGCGAAGCGGACGTCGCGTATCAAGCGGCACTCCAGATCGCGCCGAAAGACATCGCATCGCTCGGCGGACAGGCGTACGCCGTTTCCCATTTAGGCGACGACGCGCGCCTCGCCGCGATCGACGCGCAGGTCGCCGACCTCGCGCCGTCCCCGGCGGCGTACGTGGCGCTGGCGCGCGTCCTCGCGAAGACCGGCAATCTGAAGGCGGCGGAAGAGGCATTCGAGCACGCGCGCACGCTCGCTGCCGGTGATCCTCCCGCCATTGCGCGGACGAACCTGTACTATGGCCGCTCCGAGTCCGAAGCGCGGCACCCGGCGAAGGCGCGTGCCGCGTTCGACCGAGCACTCGCCGCCGCCGTGCAGATCTCGTCGACCGATCCGCGCGCGCAGTGGTACATCGAGCAGGCGCAAGAGGGAGCGGTCGCGCTGGGCGTCGTTCCTGGGGCGCCGCCGTCGCTCTCGCTCGCGCCTTGGACCGGCCCCGAGCTGCCCGGTTCCATCGCCGGCACGGTCAAGTACCGCCTCGTCGTCACGGGCGCGGCAGGCAGCAAGCTCGTCCTCGCCAGCGCCGGTCTGCCCAAACGGTGGATCGGCTCGTTCTGCACCGATCGCGTCTGCGCGCCGTTCCGCACCTCCGTGGTCATCCCGGCCGACGGCGTGAAGATCGTCGAGTTCCAAGTGATCCCGACCGGAACGAAGGCTGCCGCGCCGAAGGTTCGCATCGTCGCGACGCTCGCCAACCACACCGTGGCCAGCACCACCGCCGACATCCACGTATAGGACGGATCCGTGTTCGCCATCGTCGTCGCCGCCGCGCTCGCGCTGACCGGTCCGCAGGTCGGTTCGCCCGCGCCGGATTTCCACCTCACCACGCTCGCAGGCAAGATGGTGTCGCTGGCCGACTACCGCGGCAAGACGCTGGTGATCAACGAGTGGGCGACGTGGTGCCCCCCGTGCCGTGAGGAGACGGCGGACCTCATCGCCGCCGCGAAGCGGCTCACCGCGGGCGGCGACGTCGTGTTCCTGGGCGTCGACTCCACCGAGCGCGCGCCGATCGTGCGCGCCTTCGTCGCGGCGAAGAACGTTCCGTACGCGCAGGCGATCGACGCCGATTTGGCGTTCGAAAAAGCGTTCGACATCCGCGCATTTCCGACCACGCTGATCGTCGGCCCCGACGGCGTGCTGCGCGCGCGCTACGTCGGCAACATCTCGCCCAAGGTGCTCGCCGCGTTCGTCGCCGACGCGCGCGCGGGCCGTGACGGCGTGCTCGCCAGCGACGCGCAGCGGCAGGTCGACGCTCTCCTGGCTCCCTCAGGTTTCGCCTTCACCGGCGACGCGACCGCAGTGCGCGGGGCGGCGCAAAACGTCCTCAAGGCGATCGACAAAGCCGATGCGGTCGACGGCGACACCGACTACCTGCGCACACAGGCGGAGGAGAACGCGCTGCGCGACGCCGCGGCGACGGCGCTCGCCCCACTCGCGGCAACCGACGCCGACCGCGCGCTCGTCGCGCGCCTGCAGGGTGACGCGGCGGCTGCGCGCGAGCAATGGGACGATGCGCTCGCGGCCTACCGCAGCGGTTTGGCCGTTGCACCGAACGACGAAGACCTGCTCGGCGGACTCGCCGATGCGCTGCGCGGCAAGCGCGACTACGCCGCGGCGACGGACGCGTACGCGAGGCTCGCGGAGGTCGCGCCGAGCGTCGACGCCTATGTCTCGCTCGGCGAGAATGCCGGACGCGCGGGGCGCTACAACGACGGGGCGGTCGCGTTCGCGCAGGCGATCGGCCGCGCGCGCGCAGCCGCCAACGCCAAACCGCGCGATGCGAAGGCGATCCGCAAACTCGCCTGGGCGTATCTGTACGAAGGTCGGATGTTCGCGCGGCAAGGTGCGACCGAACGGGCCCGCGCGGCGTTCGCGCAGACCGCAGCGTGGACGGCGAAACTTCCCAAAACCGACAGCCGGTACGCGATGTACCTCGAGGAGGCGCAGGAAGCGACGATCGCGCTCGAGGGCACACGGGCCGGCGGAAAGACCGCGCTCTCGCTCGCACCGTGGACGGGTCCGGACCTTCCCGGCTCGGTGTCGAGCACGTACAAGTATCGCCTCGTCGTGGCCGGAACGCCTGGCAAATCCGTCGCGCTCAGTGCGCGCGGCCTCCCGCCGCACTGGATCGCGTCGTTCTGCAGCGATCGTCAGTGCGCGCCGTTCCGCACCACGGTCGCGCTGCCGGAGTCCGGGGTGAAGGTCGTCGAGTTCCAGCTCGTCCCGCAGCGGGCGGCGAGCGGGGCAAGGCTTATCACGGTCGACGGCGGCGGCGCGAGCGCGAGCGTCCGGGTCAGCGGCTAGCGTCTACCCGGGGGTTCCCGAGCGCGCCGCCGTAACTTGAGGCGTCGGGTACGGTAGGTACCTGCGTCTTTCGGGGAGGCAGGCAATCACGGACGAGGTGGTCGGAAAGGTCGGGCGGGTGACGGGGACGGTCGGTCCCGGTCGGGTCGGCGAGATCATGCTCGCGATCCGGGGCGGCAGCGAACACTTCCACGCCTATCCGGTCGACGCGGGGGCGAAGATCCCCGTCGGCACCCGGGTCGTGGTCGTCGAGTATCATCCCCCGCGGACTGTGGTCGTCGCCGAGGCCTAAGGGCCCGGCGCGGGAGGTTCTTCCTTGACTTTCGTGGGTGAGTCCGTCGGTATTATCGCCGCTATCGTACTCGTTTGTTTCGCATTGTTCGTCCTCGTGTTCCGTTCGATGTGGCGTGTCGCGGAACCGAACGAAGCGCTCATCATCTCCGGCCTGCACCATCGCCGTCCGGATCAGATAGGCGAGTCGCTGGGATTCAAGATCGTGACCGGCCGCGGCACGATGGTGATCCCCGGCGTGCAGGTCGTGCGCCGGCTCTCGCTCGATTTGCGCGAGTCCGAATTGCAGATCGCCTGCGTGACGCAGCAGGGCATCCCGGTGCACATCAAGGGCGTCGTCATCTACAAAGTCGGCGACGATTTCGCCTCGATCGCGAACGCCGCACGCCGCTTTCTCGATCAGCAAGACCGCATGGACGCGCGGATTCAGCAAGTGTTCGCCGGCCATCTGCGTGCGATCTGCGGTTCGCTCACGGTCGAGGACTTGATCCGGGAACGCGACAAGCTGACCGAAGCGACCCGCGGCGCGTCGGGCACCGAGATGGAGAAGCTGGGACTCATCGTCGACTCTCTGCAGATCCAAGAGATCGACGATCCGACCGGCTACATCGACAACCTCTCGAAACCGCATGCGGCCGCGGTCCAGCGTGACGCGCGCATCGCCCAAGCGCAAGCCGATCAAGAAGCGACGCAGCGCGAGCAAGAAGCCGCCGCGCTCAAGGCGCAGGCGCAGCGCGACAGCAAGATCAAACAGGCCGGCTACCAAGCCGAAGTCGATTCCGCAGCCGCGCAGGCGAAGCAGGCCGGTCCGCTCACCGATGCGATCGCCCGTCAGAAGGTCGTCATCGAGGAGACGAAGATCGTCGAGCTCGACGCGCACAAAAAGGAATCGGAGCTGCTCGTCAGCGTGCGCCGACCGGCCGACGCCGCGGCGTACGAGAAGACGACGATTGCGACCGCCCAGCGCGATGCCGACATCGCGGCGGCCGAAGCGCGAGCGAAACAGATCGAGCTGCAGGCCCAAGCCGACGCGACGCGCGTCAAGCTCGCCGCCGACGCCGATTCGCAGCGCACCAAGCTGATCGGCGA
>JAQBPL010000013.1 GCA_028287545.1 Vulcanimicrobiota bacterium
AGCCCGTGCTTGAGGATCACGGCGGTGCGCGAGACGCCCTTGGCGGCGGCGGTGCGCATGTAGTCGGTGCGAATCACTTCGAGCATCGAACTGCGCATGAAGCGGCTGTACTGCGCGATGAACAGCAACGAGAGTACGGTCACCGGCAGCACGAGGTGCCGCAGCCGGTCGACCAGCATCCATGTGTCGCTCTCGGAGATGCCGGCCGATGGCAGCTGGATCTTGTAGCCGAACGGCAGCGGGACGCCGTACACCGCGAAGAGCAGCTGCAGCATCAGCGCGAAGAAAAACACCGGCATCGACTGACCGAAGAACGCGAACGTCGTGATGAGGTAGTCGACCCACGAGTACTGCTTGATCGCGCTGATGATCCCGAACGTGACGCCGAGGAGCACCGAGACGACGAACGAGCAGCCCATCAGTTCGATCGTGGCGGGGAAGCGATCCCAAATCGCCTGAGCGACGGGTTCCGAGTTCGACTGCGACCAGCCGAAATCTCCGGTGACGACCCGCGCCAGCCAGTGGAAGTACTGGATGAACGGAGGCTGGTCGAGCCCCAGGTTGTGCTTGAGCCGGATGATGTCGGCTTCGGTGATGTGCGGATTCTGCAGGTAGGGCGTGAGCGGACCGCCCGGCGCCGCCTGCAGGATCGAGAACAAGATCACCGAGACGAGCAGCAGGAGCGGGATGTTCTGCAGCGTCCGGCGGACGACGTACGTGAACAGGTGAGGGACCTCCCCGAGGAACGAACCAACGCCGGTTCCGGCACCGTCCCGCCCATTCCTCGAAACACGAGCGGCCGGAGTGCCGGAACTTCGTCAAGCCGCCGAGGCGGAGCCGACCCGCAGGATGGTACGTGCCTCGTCGGGCGTGGCGACGGGCCGGCCCAGTTCCTCGGCGACACGGGCGACGCGGGCGACGAGCTCCTCGTTGCGCGCCAGCCGGCCTCGGCTGTAGTACAGGTTGTCCTCGAGCCCGACCCGGACGTGCCCGCCCATCGTGATTGCGACCGCCGCGAGGGCCAGCTGCTGCCGCCCGATCCCGGCCACCGACCACGTGCACCCGGCGGGGAGCGCCCGCACGCAGTCGACGAGGTTCTCGACCGAAGCCTCCAGCGCGCCGGGGACGCCGAGGACGAAATCGACGTGGGCCGGCAGGCGGATCGTTCCTTCGGCCGCCAGCCGCTTCGCGTTGGCGAGGTGGCCGAGGTCGAAGATCTCCAGCTCCGGCGTGACCCCGTAGCGGTCGAGCGCCGCCGCGATCCCGCGCATGATCGGGAAGCTGTTCTCGAAGATGTCGTCGCCGAAGTTGACCGAACCGCAGCTCAGCGTCGCCATTTCGGGCCGCAGCTGCAGCGGCGCCGCGCGCTCTTCCGGCGTCATGCCGATCGCGCCGCCGGTCGAGAACTGCACGATCAGGTCGCTCGCCGCGCGGATCGCGTCGTAGGCTGCCCGGAAGCGCTCGACGTCGTGGGTATTCGTGCCGTCGTCGTTGCGGCAGTGCACGTGGACGATGCTCGCTCCAGCCTCGCGGATCGCCCGGGCGGTCTCGCCGAGCTGCGCCGGGGTTACCGGCAGATAGGGCGTCTGGTCGGGCATGACCTCGCCGCCGACCGGGGCGACCGTGATGATGAGCGGATCCACACCGTCATCGTTCGCGCCCCGGCGGCGAATCTATTGCCCGCTGCTGGGGAAGGTGACCCGCTCGACCTTGCGCGCCGGTCCGAGTTTCAGGGTGACCACGCCGGCCTCGCCCACCGGGGCGGCGGCGAGGGGAGCGAGGCCGGACGGCGCGGTGTCTTCGTCAATGTGCACCGTCGCGTTCGGTGCGATCGCCGCGAGCGGGAACGCGAAGCGGCCCTCCGCGTCCGCCGTGGTGACCACCCCGCCCGGATCGAGGACGAGCGAGATGCCCGCCAAGCTGAGGTCGCGCGGAATCGTCGAGGCGGGGGCGTCGACGAGGATGCGCCCGGAGATCGCCCGCAGCGGCCATAGCGGCAGCGCCGCTTCGCGCGTTGCCGCCGTATCGACCGGCGTGTCGGGCGAGCCGAGCGCACCGTCAAGGGTTTCGAGCCGCACGAAGTGCGCGCCCGGGACGACGTCGATCCGGACGCCGGTGCCGTCGCCTTCTTTGGTGCGGAAACCGTCGACGTACAGCACGACCGCCTGCGGCAACGCGGAATCGACGCGCACGATCAGCGGGACGGTCACGATTCGCGCGGTCCGGTGCGGCGGCGTGAACCCCGCCACGAGGCTGATCCGGATAACGGGCCGCGCCGAGCCCTGCGGCGAGATCGTCGCCTCGAGGTCGAGTCCGCGGACGAGCGGAACGGCGACGCCGACCACGGGCGCTGCCCAGGACACGCTGCTGCTGCGCCCCGCTTCGACACCCGCTAAGAGATCGATCCCGCGGCCGACACGGCGCGCGAGCAGCGAGACGTCGTGGTCGCTCTGGGTGTCGGCGTTCGCGTTGAGCTCGAGGGCGACCCCGCGGACCGTACCGGCGGCGCGCACTCCGTATTCCATCAAGCCGGCCGAACGGGAGAGCGAGAACTGCGCGTTTGCCCCGGCGCCTGCGTACGATCCGGAGACGCCGGTGTAACCGCGCGCAACGGTGAGGGCGCCGCCCAGATGCGCACCGTGCGCGACGAAGCCGGCGAACGGCGAGGACGGCGTTCCGTGTCCGCCCGAAAAACCGAGTCGCGCGGTGAGCCCGCGCGACATGTCGTACGCAGCGTCGGCAATGATCGGCGCATCACCCGCCTGAAGCGGAAATCCGCCGCTCGCGGCGGTCGCGGTGAGTTCGCCGTAGAAACGGCCGCGGGTTCGCGCGTACGCGCCGAGTCCGACACCCTTGGTGCCGGCAAACACCTCTTCGCGCAAGAGTCCCCAGCTCGTGACGCGCGAAACGCGGCGTCCGACGATCGCTTGATCGAAGCGGCCGCCCGGCGACCGCAGCAGCTCGACGAAATCGGTACGGGATCCGTGCGTCGCCGAGAATCCGGTCACCGTTCGGCCGTCGCGCGTACGCCGGCCGGTAACGACGGCGTAGCGGCCCGAACGCACTTCGGCGCCGATCAATCCCGGATTGCGGAATACCAGGCCGATCAGCGGATCGCTCGTGTCGCCTACGGTCACGTTCCGGTCGGCCGTTCCGAGCGTGACGGACCCGGTCGTCGGCACGCCGTCGTCCGTCATCGCCAGGCCGCTGCGAATCGTCCCGACCGTCTGGAGCGCGACGCCGACGGTGCGGCTCGGTCCGTTTTGGACGAGCGTGAGCGTAACCCGGTCGCCTCCCTGAAACCCGCGCACCAGCGGCGTCGGCGAGGGCGACGGCGTCGCCACGGCCTTCTTCTTCGGCGGCTTCTTCTGTTCGGAGACCGCTACGCCGGCATCGATCGTCGTGGTGGAGACAGCCAGCCGGCGCCCTTGCACGTCGGCGCGAACGTCGAAGAGGCCCGGCAAATCGCCGGTCGCGACGAACAGCCGCCGATCGAGTTCGAGCGGCGCGTGGAGCAAGGTCAATGCGAGGCTGCCGCGTTCGGTCACCTGCACGGAACCGGGCCGCAAAAGAAACGTGCGGCCGTCGCCGCGCAGCCGCCAACCGCCCTCACTGCGATCGAGCGTCCACCCGAGCGCCGCGGCGAGCGGCAGCAACGGCACGGCGAGGATCGCGCCCTGCCGCAGCGCCTGAACGGTCCCCGCGGCGCGGTCGTCCAGAACGACGGCGAGCGGGACGGTCGCCGCGGCGGCGTTGGTGGCAACCAGGGAGACGACCGTGAGCGCGCCCATCGCAAGCGCCAGGAGCGCCGCGAGGGCGCCCCTCAAAACGCGGAGCCGCCCAGCGAGAAGCCGGGCGCGGCACTCCAGACGTCCCCGAGCGCGGTCCGCGCGTCCATCGTGAACGTAATACTCAGCGTGGTGGTCTGATTGTTGATCTGGGCGGGGATCGTCGCACACGCGGCAGACGGGCCGTTCGGGACGAGCGTCGCGGTCCCGCCGCTGAGCCAACCGGAGCCGCCGGTGTCAACGCACGTCACGGTGATCCAAGTCAAGTCGAGCGTCGCACCGCCGGCACCGACCGGATTTGCCGGACTGTTGATCCAGATCTGGCCGCCGCCGCCGTTTTTGGTCGTCACGGTGACGCTCGCCGTCAGCGGCGCACCGGCGGTGAGCGCCGTCGACGTGTTGTCGCTCGAGGTGAAATGTACCGCGCCGCCGCCGGTGACGGTGAGCGTGATCGCAGCGACGTTGGCGAGCGCGGGCCGCGCCGTGCCGATCGCGATGACGAGCGCCGTGAACGCGATGACCGCAACCCATCCGGCGCGCGGCATATCAGTGAATCCGGAAGTCCGTCGATCCGGTGAGGACGACGTCGGTTCCGTAGTCGATGCTCAGCTCGGCGCGATACTCGCCGGGCGGCAGATTCTTGATCTCTTCGTTCACGACGCGCAACGCGCCGGGGAAAATCGTCGGCGTCGCAAGATCGCGGTCCTGAACGACGCGGCCGCCCTGCTCGATGAGGAGCCGGGCCGAGACGCGCGCGTAGGCGTTGCCGTCGTTTTGCATGCGAGCGCTCAGCACCGCGCCGCTCGAACCGGACTGCGTAACGCGCATCGCTTTGAGCGCGAGATGAGCCTTCGGAATGCCGACCGTCTCGTAGACGAAGACCGTGCCGGCAGGGCCGACGCCGCCCTTCACGATACTTGCGCCGCGAATCAGGAAACCGCCCCAGTAAACCGCCGGAGCGCTCGAAAACGAAACGGGCAGGCGCATGCTCAGCGGAAACTCGCGCGATGCGCCTGGGGCAAGGACGAACTGGTAAGCGGGCACGGACAGATACCGGGTGATGCTGTGGGCGTTGGCCAGATCGGTTTGGCGAAATTGAAGCGCACCGTCGGTGGTCACAGTCCAATCGATCGGCTCGACGGAGACCTTTTCCGACTCGGTGCCGCCGTTGGTCACCTTGACCGCGAACGCGCTGCTCGACCCAGGTGCGACGTGCAGCTCCTGGACGAGCGGTTCGACGGTAAGCGAAAGGCCGGCACGCGCGGGTTGCGCGACGCCGAACGCGGCCGCAGCGATGAGGAGCACCGCCGCGAGCCGCACACCCGAAGGATTCACCTGCTTAGGTTGCGCTGGCGGTGATCGAGAATCCGCTAAGAGCGGCGTAGGTGTCGGCGATGATCGCGGTGTCGTCGAGGAAGAGCGAGAGCAGCAAGCCCACGGCGAGCGACGAACCCGTTCCGCCCTGGTTGTACTTCGCGCACTGAACGCTCGCGCTCGGAATGAGGGCCGTTTGGCTGGCGAGACCCGTCGGGACGGCGTTGACGCCGCTGTTCGACGTGCCGACCGCGCAGGTTGCTTGCAGCGAAGCGATCGCAATCGTCGCGCCGCCGGAGCCGGTGAGCGGACCCGCCGGTGAAGCGACGCTGATGATGCCGGTGCCGGCCTTGCTCGTGCGGATGAAGCCGGTGATGTTGCCGCCGGCCGGGATAGCCGCGTTTTCGTTCGCCGCCAGATGCGCGTTCGTGTTGTCGCTGCTCGTGAACGTGTAGGCCGACGTTGCGGTGCTCACCGTGGCGATCGTATTGACGGTCGCGGCGACGGTGAAGGTGCTCGACGCGAACGAGGGGGCGGCGGAGAGGGCGATGGCGCCGGTGATGCTCAGGGCGGCCAGCGCGGACTTGCGAAACACGTTGTGGATCCTTCCGAGCGTTGTGAGCGGTCCGCAATTTCTTGTGCAACCGGACCTTGTGTTTGCAGTCTAAAGTCCCGCCGCGGCGGGCGCAATGGCGCGTTCCGACACTTGACTCTTCGAAAACGGCCCGTTTACAAAGTGCGCTGCGCTTTACGCACGCGAAGCGTGCCGAACGTTTACACTTCTCGCGTCGCTTAGCGCAGGCTCGACCGCGCGACGAGAAACAAAAAGGACGCCCAGCAAATCGCCGGGCGGCCGAAAACGAGCAAGATCGACGGAGTTCCGGGGCTTGCGGTGGTACTCCGTTACCACCGCAAGCCGCGGTCGGAAGGGATCAGCGGGCTTAGGTTGCGCTAGCCGTGATCGAGAATCCGCTCAAGGCGGCGTAGGTGTCGGCGATGATCGCGGTGTCGTCGAGGAAGAGCGAGAGCAGCAAACCCACGTCGCCCGACGTGCCCGTTCCGCCCTGGTTGTACTTGGCGCACTGGACGCTGGCGCTCGGGACGAGGGCCAATTGGCTGGCGAGGCCGCTCGGAACGGCGTTGACGCCGCTGTTCGACGTGCCGACCGCGCAGGTCGCTTGCAGTGACGCGATCGCAATCGTCGCACCGCCCGTGCCGGTGAGCGGACCCGCCGGTGAGGCGACGCTGATGATGCCCGTGCCGCCCTTGGTGGTGCGGATGAAGCCGGTGATGTTGCCGCCGGCCGGGATCGCCGCGTTTTCGTTCGCCGCGAGATGCGCGTTCGTGTTGTCGCTGCTGGTGAACGTGTACGCCGACGTCGCCGTGTTCACCGTGGCGATCGTATTGACCGTCGCGGCGACGGTGAAGGTGCTGGCCGCGAACGACGGGGCCGCCGAGAGGGCGACGATGCCGGTGATGGTGAGGGCAGTGAGAGCGGACTTGCGAAACACGTTTGTGGATCCTTCCGAGCGTTGTGAGCGGTCCGCAATTTCTTGTGCAACCGGACCTTGTGTTTGCACTCTACGGCCCGGCCGGAGCAGGCGCAATAACGCGTTCCGAGGCTTGGCCTCCCCCATACTGCCCGCTGACAAAGTGCGCTCCGCTTTACACTCGGCACACGGCACGTTTACATTTCAGGCGCTTTTCCGCGACGTTTGTCGCCGCGAACCTCTACCGCGCGCTCGGGTCGAGCGCGTCGCGCAGACCGTCGCCGAGCAAGTTGACGCCCATCACCGCGACCATGATCGCGAGGCCCGGAAAGAGCGCGACCCACCAGGCGGTGTCGAGATACTGCCGGCCGTCGGCGAGCATCCCGCCCCACGACGGCGTCGTCGGCGGAACGCCCAGCCCCAGAAACGACAGCGACGACTCGAAGACGACGGCGCGCGCGATCTCGAACGTCCCGAGCACGATCGCGACCGACGTGACGTTCGGCAAGAGGTGGCGCGTGAGAATGCGCGACGAGGTCGCGCCGGCGGCCTGCGCGGCGGCGATGAACTCGCGTTCGCGAAGGCTCAGCGTTTCGGCGCGCACGACCCGAACGTACTGCACCCACGACGTCAAGCCGATCGCCGCGATGACCGTCCACAATCCCGGACCGACGACCGCGACGATCGCGACCGCGAGCAGCACCAGGGGGAACGCCAGCTGCACGTCGGTGATGCGCGCGATCAAGGCGTCGACCCAACCGCGCCGGTACCCGGCGAGCAGCCCGGCGGTGACGCCGATCGAACCGCCGATCGCGACGACGCAGATGCCGACGATCGCCGAGACGCGCGAACCCCAGATGATGCGCGCCAGCAGATCGCGGCCGAGATTGTCGGTTCCGAGCGGATGCGCGCCGTTGCCGCCGGCGATCCACATCGGCGGCACGAGCGTCGAGCCGAGATTCTGCAGGTTCGGATCGGTGCGCGCGATCAGCGGCGCGAAGATCGCGCACGCCGCGACGATCAGAACCACCACGGCACCAGCGAGGGCGCCGGGATCGCGCGCGAGCCGGCGCAGCGCCACGGTGCGATTCGAGACTCCGCGGTCCGGCGCGATCCTCGCCCCGGTGAGCGTCGTCTCCATCAGGCGTACCGGATGCGTGGGTCGATCACCGCGTAGAGCAGATCGACCGCAAGGTTCAAGAGGACGAAGGTCGTCGCCGAGATGAGCACCACGGCCTCGACGACCGGGAAGTCGCGCTCGAAGACCGCCTGCACGGCGAGGCGGCCGATGCCGGGCCAGGCGAAAACCGTCTCGGTGATGATCGCGCCCGAGAGCAGCGCACCGAGCTCGACGCCCAGCTGCGTCACGATCGGCAGCCACGCGTTGCGCAGACCGTGTCCGATCAGGGTTCGCCACGCGGTGAGCCCTTTCGCGCGCGCGGTGCGCACGTAGTCGGCCTCCAGCACTTCGAGCATCGCGGCGCGCGTCAGCCGCATCAGCTTCGCGGTCGAGAAGAAGCCGAGCGTCGCGGCCGGCAACACGAGGTTGCGCCAATCGCCGATCCCGCTCGCCGGCACCCAGCCCAGCAGCACCGCGAAGAGCAGGATGAGCATCAGGCCGATCCAGTACGTCGGCGCGCTCTGTCCGACCAGCGCGACGATGCGCGCGGCGTAATCGATCGCGGTGCGCGGCCGCAGCGCCGAGAGCACTCCCGCCGGAACGCCGATCAGCAGCACGATCGCGAACGCGGCGCTCCCGAGCAGCGCGGTTGCCGGGAGCCGGGCGAGCGCCAGCGTCATCGCCGGTTCCTGATGGCGCAGGGAGAGGCCGAGGTCGCCGCGCGCCGCCGAGAGCGCGAACGAGGCGAACTGCACGATGAGCGGCCGGTCGAAGCCCTGCGCGTGACGGAACGCCGCCA
>JAQBPL010000052.1 GCA_028287545.1 Vulcanimicrobiota bacterium
GCCGTTCTGCTCCTCGGCGACGAGGTGACGATCGATGCGCTTGCCGAGCACGCTATCCCAGAGGCGCACGTACCGCTCGGCGTAGCGCCGCTTGGGCTCGACGAGGATGCGGACGAAGCGATCGCCCCGTGCGCGCGCCGCTTGCGCGAGCTCGTACGCCTCGAGCAGCAGCGTCGCGGCGGCCACTACCGAGTAACGAGACGCGGAATCTGGATGACGGGCGCACGGACCGTGCCAGTCTCGACCGACTCGGCGAACCCGCCGTTGACGCGATCGTCCTCGGGCGGCATCACGCCTTCCGCGATGAGCGACTCGGCCGCGTCGAGCTTCTGCCGGTTGTCCGAGAACAGCATCGCGCCGGGACAGGTCTTGTCGATGCCGGCAAACGCGGCCATCAGGCCCACGATCGCGCGGCGAGCTTCGAGCGAGTCCTCGAGGTGGACGTGATAGCGCGGAATCTCGGGATCGAAGTCGACGGGGCGGTCGAGCAGCTTAAGCATGCCGGCCACGTTGGCGAACGTCTGGACCGCGGCCGAGATCGCGACGCACGCCGCTTTGTTCGACGCGTGCCCGTAGACGATCACGTCGCGGTCGGTGACGATGACCTTCGTATGCAGCAGCTGCGTCACGGTGTCTTGCGTCGGGGCGTCAGGTGCGATGTCTTCAGCGGGCGCCGTCGTGGTGAGGGTTAAGCGGCACTCGTTGCACGCATGAACCGTCGCAGCGAACGGCGGGCCATCGTTTTCGACCACGCGCGGCTCGTGTTTCACGACCGTCATCGGCTCGAAGCATTTCGGGCACGCGAGGGCCTCAGGCTGATTCACTCTTGATCTCTCTCCCGTTGTTGTCCACCGCGATGCGCAGCGGCTCGAGCCGGCGCTGGGTGATCTTGATCTCGTTGTCGATCTCGTCGTCGGCGTCATCAGCCGCCACGAAGTCGGACGGCTGGCCCGGGACCGTACCGGTCACGATGCGCCGCGTGAGCACGACGCGCTGGCCGGCGGCGACGAGGCGCGAGGCCGCCATGATGTAGTCGCCCGGGTCCTTGATCTTTTCGAGTTTCTTCTTGCCGTTCTCGACGAGCGCTTGGAGCGAATCCGTGAACGCGCGGTCGCTCTGTTGGCGCTCGGCGTTCGCCTTCGCTACGGCGTCGCGGGCTGCGTCCTCCGCGACTTTGCCACCCTGGGTGGTGTTGCGGTGGCGTTCGGCTGTCCAGCCCTCGCTAGAGGCGCGCTTCTTGATCGTGGTGACGTCGACGCTGAACTCGGTCGCGCACTTCTGAGCGGAGTAGCCCTTGACCACGTACGCGGTGCGTATCGCGATCCAGTTCGCTTTGGTGCGTGGCATCGGACATCTCGTCTCGCTCCTCCGTTGGGCATCGCGCCCGTGCGGAGGGTGTGCTGGCTTACTCGGGGTCGCGCAGTGTGCGCGTGTAGCGCTCGACCGGCTTCATGCCCCACGTGGGAAGCGCGGCGGCGTCGATGCGCGGGCGGCGCTGCATCGGTGGTCGGGCGAGGTAGTCGATCTTGTCGGTGTCCGCGTCCATCGTGAGCGCGGCGTTGATGCGCTCGAGGTCCTCGGCCGTTAAGGCGGTGACGGTCGGCTGCGCGTTACGGGCGATGGTCGTGCTCCCTACGAAGGCGCTTCGAACGACGCCGACTTGCCCGTCGACGGGTTCGTGACGGTGACGACGTGCGTCTTGGTGTTGAGCGAGCTCGTGACGTTCGACGCGGCACCGATGCGCGCGACGGACTGTGAGGTCACTACTCCGTTCGTGAACGGCGCCACGATGCCGACCACGGCCGCGACGTCGGGCGGAATCGCGATCGGCGGAAGCGTGACGCCGTCGACGGTGCACGTTGCGGTAACGGCGGCCTGGCTGATCGCGCACGCCACCGTGGTGGGTGGCGCTTTGCACGCGACGGCGCCGAGCGGAAGAAGCGCGAGCGCGAGAACGAGGTGCCGCATTGAGTTGCTCCTACGGTGCGAGTGAGAGCGCGTCACGCAGATTTGCGACGATCGCGCGAGAGATAGGCGAACAGCCAGCAGCCGAACGACCAACCGAAGCCCACGACCGCGGCGGCGAGAGCCAGTGCGGCGTAGGTGAGCGGTCCGGCAATGTGTTCGGGCATCAAAAAACCTCGGTTTGGAGTTTTTCGAGTCTCAGCGTCTGTTTTTCGAGACTCATTCTTGCGCGCTCGGAGGATTAGACAATGAATTGACCGCGAGCGGATCGGCCGGCATCGTGAAGACACCTGCGCAATGCGGGCACATGATCGGGCGAACGTAGCCGCGCGGGTGGCGTGCATGCATCGTAGGCGGTCCGTCATCGTACTGCACCGTGACAGCGCGCGGCCGTTTGCGGTGGGCGTCCGCGATGTGAAGTTTGCCCGCATAGAGCCGGACGGCGTCTATCTTGCGGTCCGGGTACGCGAGCACATGGGCAGCGGCGGGGTCGCGGATCAGCGGATCGGCGTAGACGCGGCGCAGTGCTGCGAGCTCGTCGTCGCGCCAGAAGCGGCCGTGTGCCATCCGTTCTCTTTCTCGACGTGGGATTCGAGGATCGCGCCGTCGCGGAAGTGGAGGCCGCAGTGGCAGACGTGGAGCGACGACATGCCTTCGAGTTCGAGCACGAACGAACGGCCGTGCGTCACCGGTGATGCGCCGTCAGCGCCGTCAAGAACGCCATCGCGAAGCAGGCACAGGCGACCACGAAGAACGCGAGCGCGACATCGAGCCACGCCTGCTCCAACGAGGGCTTCACGTCTTCGGCGCTGTCTCTTGCGCGATCGTCGCGGCGGCGATCAGCGGCGCGTTCTGCCGGCTGAAGTAATTCGCGAGGAAGCAGATTCCTGAAGCCGCGCCCCGTACACGGTCGTGACGATCGCCGGGTTATCGCCTGCGAGATCGACTTCCGTCGCTTCGAGGAACGACACCGCAGCGTGCGCGTCGCAGTGGATCCGGTCGTCGTCCATGTGCATCGAATCGTCGTGCATCAGTGACACTTCCGCTTGCCCGCGCATGCCGGCGGGAATCCGAGATGACGCTTGATGTAGAGTTTGCAGTCCGCGCAGAGCATCAGGCGCCCATCGTGTCGAGCGAAAGGCCGATGATCATGCGATCTCGATATTCTGAAGCCTTTCGGCCCAGGCTTTCGATATCGCAACTTCTAACGCGATCGCCTCTTTGAGCATCGCTCGGAAGATCGTCGATGCTTCGGCGTTGATCGTGGCGTTCTGCTCATCGGTCAGCCCGGAGTAACTCACCGAACCGATGAGGCTGTAGAAGCCGGTCGTATTGGCGCTGCGGATTTCGGTGATGTACCGTTCTGCATCCTCGATAGCGCGCTTGCACGCGAGCGCGCGGCAAACGAGAAAGCGTGAGTCTAAGATTTTGTCCATCATTTCAAAAGCGCTCGCGTTCCCAGCGTGCGCGAAACCAGGCGTTCACGCAATGGAGCGTCGCCACTCCGGTGGTCGAGTCCAGCATAAAACTGCGACGGTCGCCGCCGTCGATGAATAGTATGTGGCCGCGGAGGGTGGCGTGCTCCGGGCGCGGCGTCGCGGCGTCGCCCGCGATGCGGCACGCAGCTGCGATCGCGGCGGGAGCGCCGTTCGTCACCGGCGGCGGCGAGTACGAACCCGCATCAGCGGCCGAGACTGCGAATGCGACGATCGCCGTCGCGAGCAGAAGCCGATTCACTCGCGCGTCCGACCGTGCGTCGTGCGGATGATAGCGTTGCATAGATCGACGACCCGCTTCCCCTCATTGTCGGCGAACGTCGTCGCTTTGAGCCGCCCGAGCACTTCGTCGAGCATGTCGACGACGAGCGGCGGCTGATCTTCGGCCACGTAGAGCGCCCGCAGCCCGTACCGCTCCATGCAGTCGTCGGGAATGATGATCGCTTCCGCCATGTTGGAGACGCGGCGGAACGTGTGGAGGCCGTTCTCGTGGCCCTTCCAGCGATAGACTTCGCCCTGCTTATCGACGACGAGTCCGGTGTCGGAGATCATGCGGTTGCGAGCAGCGCGGCGCCGCCGTTGAGCAAGCGAACCTGCTCGGCCACGAAGGCGCGGTCGGCCTCAAGCTTGGCGGCACGGAACCGAGCGGCGAAGACCACGAACGGCTCGATCCCGCGGTCGCCGTACTCAAGCCAGAGGTAGAGGGTGCTGGTCGGAATCGCCGACTTCGCCGCGGCGGCCTCGATGGTGTCGCCGGCCGCGCGGGCGTCGATGAGTTGAAGGCCCACCTCGGCCGTGAAGCGCGTCGTGCGGCTCATCGCGAGGCCGCCGTTACTGGAGCCGTCGTGGAGTCTCGTCGCGGCTCTTTGAAGGGACCTTGGGCGCGCAACGGACGATAGCAGACCGACCCTGCGGGTGTCAAGCCGTGGCTCGCTTACGGCGCTCGTAGTGGCCGTTATGCCAGCGAAAGTTTTGATCGGCGCTCCGCGCAGTCTGCCCGACTGCCCCGCCTCCAGAAGGGATACGGCTAGGGCGCTCGCGCCGCTCGTCCGGCGTGGACCGATGGCCCGCCCTGGTGGCCAACCGATGGATGTTGAGTTTGGGGTCGCGGGCGTCGATGTGACGCTGTTCCGCGGCGGCCAAGTCGGCCGGATCAGCGACCCGCTCAAGGATTGCAACCTCGAAGGCGTCCCCGCCGCCGAGTTGATCCCAAGCGGCCTGCAGCAGCCAGTGCGGCGAGCCGCCTTTTTCGAGCGCGTACCGATGGCCCGTCACCCTGGTGACGATGTCCCGCGAGGACCCGATGTACTCTCGCCCGTCGGACGCCACGATAGCGTAGACGCCGCAGATCGCCGCTCGCTTCATTCCAGCCACACTAGCAGGCGGCAAGCGTTCTAGTCAAATTCGGTTATGGATACCCGATTTTGATTGACACGCTACCCGAATTCGGGTAAGCTTGGGTACATGAACGCTTCGAGCACCACCACCCAGCCCGCCAGCCCGACGCTCCAAGAAGCCTGGTCGGCCACCTGCCAGATCGGCAAAGCGCTCCGGATCGAAAAGTCGACGCTGGTCGTCGAGGTCGCGGTCGACGACAACGCCGCCGCCATCGACCGCCTGAATCTGTACCGCGAGCGCTCGTTCCTCAAAATGCACCGCGCGGGCTTCATCGTGACGCGCGTGGTCTGCAAGAACGCGGCGGTGGCGTAGCATGAGCAGCTTTTCTTGGGCGAAGGTCGTCGCTGCCGATGCGGCCGTGAACGTCGGCTACGCGCCGCGCTTCAAGGTCGGCGATCGCGTTCGCGACGCGAAGTGGGGCCACGAGTACACCGTGACTGCGGCCGACCATCGCATCGCGACGAGCGACGGCTTCGTGACCTCGTTCACGCTGCGCGGCAGCAAAGACGCTCGCGGTCGCGTCGGCGAGCACTTCGATAATCCGGACCGCTTCGAACTCGTCAAGGCGGTGGCGTGATGAAAATCTCGCTCACGACCGCCAAGCAGCGCTCGTTCTGCTACCCGCAGAGCATCGGCCTCGACTCCTGGATCGCGACGTGCGGCCAGTGCGGCACCAGCGGCCCGATCCATCGTGCGAAGCGCGATGCGTCGGCCGAAGCCCGCGAGCACAACGCCGTCGTGCATCCCGACGCGCTCGAAGCGCCGCGCGCGCAGGTGGCGGCATGAGGAACCAGTTTCCCGAGTGCCCGCGCTGCGACACCGACATCAACGCATCGAACGACTACTGCGAGATGCCGAAGTATCTCAAAGACGCCGACGCGCATCGCCCGATCGGCGAGGACGTTCGCGATGGATGCGAGTTCTGCGTTCGCGAGACGGTCGAAGGCATCGCGAAGAAGTGGCTCAACGAAGGCGCGTTCGAGGACGTGTCGCGGATGCTCGCCGAGTATCTCGCGCTCGACCGGGTGCCGGCATGACCGCGCTGTTCGCCGCCACCAACACGTTCGTCGCGGATCAGACCTCTCACGCCCGCAAAATCTCGGCGCAGACCGGTCGACGCTTCGACGACTTGCTCGACAGCGTACTTCGCTCGGCCCGTCAGCAGGGCTTCGCCGCGATCACGCTGATCGGCAACGAGCGCGACGGCTTCCATCTGCAGTGGGTCGGCGCGGACGCGTACACGATTCACGGCACGTGGTATCTCGCCAAGCGGATCACGACGCGCGAAGCGGCGATCCGGCAGGCGAAGGCGTGGTACGACCAGCGCCCCGATCTGAACACCGTCTACGACGGCACCGCTGATCTCGACGAGTCGTACGGCATCTGCTGCAGCCTCGGCGCCCAGGCGGGCCGGCGCATGCAGGTGGTGGCATGATGGCCACGCTGCAAGTCGGCGACCGCGTGCGCCTAAATCCCGAAGCGTTCCCCGACGATCTTATTGACGCGAATCCCGTTGCCATGAAGCGCGTCTACACGGTGACGCAAGTCGATAAGTACGTTCACGCTCGCGGGCCGAAGCAGATGACGTACGACACGCAGGTGTTCTCCGCATCGAAGTGGATCGCGGCCGAGCCTGAAGTGCCGATGGTCGCGATGGACGCGGACGACGCAAAGGCGCTGGCGCTCCTGAACGACGGCTTCGATCGCGGACAACTCGTCTGCGATTCGTTCGCGGCCACCAAGTCGGAACAAGACGACTTCGCCCGAGCGATGATTCGCCTCGAACGAATTGTGCGGACCGCCCGCGCCGAGGTGAAACCGTGAAGCAATGGGCGCGCTGGGCGCTCGCCGATCGCTTCGTCGGCCGCGCGCTCGCGGTCGCAATGATCATCGGCTTCTATGCGCTGTTCTTCATGCTCTACGCGCTCGCGATGCCGCCGGTGCTGCCGTGAACGATTGCGCTTGCGGACGCGAGCCCGAGTTCGACACCGCTGAGCACGACGGCGGCGAGAACGGCCCACAGTTTTCCACCATTGTCGCCAACGGCTTTGTGTGCGAATGCGGAGCTTTCGTATGCCACTCCTGTGGTGACCGCCTTTGGTACTCAGATCTTTGCGCGTCTTGTAACACGCGCGAGCAGCTTCTAGAAAGAGCCTCATGACCGACACGCCGCGCGAAAGCGCGCCCGATATCCTTTCCATCCGCCCTGATGTGCGCCGCGCGATCGCGAGCGGTCGCCGCTACGTCTGCACGTACACGAATGGCGTAATGTGCCTCGGCCGTCACTCGGTCGCGTGGTGCATCACCAAGACGTGCAACGCTCCGCGCTGCGAGAAACACATCATCGACGGCAAGTGCGCAACGTGCCAGATGCCGGTCGTGACGTTTGAGACGATCACGTCTACCGTCCGCGCCTGGGATGCCGCGAACGCCGCGATGAGCTTCGTCGGAGGTTCCGTCAATGCAGAATGACGTTTTGGAAAAACCTGCGGAAGGTTTGTTCGCGAACGCCGCCGCCGCGACCG
>JAQBPL010000053.1 GCA_028287545.1 Vulcanimicrobiota bacterium
CGCCGTCGCGACCGAGCCGCCGATCTGCTGCGCCAGCCGCACGATCGCGAGCGACGGCGGAATTGCGGCGGGCTCGAGCGCGCGCAGCAGCGCTACTTGCAGGGGAACGAAGACCAGTGCCAAGCCCATGCCGCCGAGAATCTGCGTCGGGACCTGCGATTCGAAACTCGCCGTCGTGGTCATGACGTTCGCCTGCAGCCACGACGCGATCGCGTACAGCGCGAGTCCGGCCGCCGTTGCGGCCCGCAGGTCGACCCGCGGTCGCGAGACGATCCAGGCGGTGAGCGGAAAGAGCGCGAGAATCGTGCCGGCGCGCGTCATCACCATGAGCCCGGAGAGCGTCGTCGTGTAGCCGAGCGAACTCTGCGAGTACTGCGGCTGGATCACGAAGACCCCGTAGAGTCCGAAGCCGACCGCAAAGCTGACCAGCGCTCCGCCCCAGACCGTTCGGTTTCGCAAGACGCGCAGCGCCACGGCCGGCGTGCGCGTTCCGCGCAGTTCCCACAGCACGAAAAGCGCCAGCCCGACGACGGCGACGACGGCGATGAGGCGAATGCCGTCGTCGGCGAACCAATCGTGACGCTCGCCTTCTTCGAGCACGTACTGGAACGCGCCGAGGCCGACGGCGAGCAGCGCGATACCGGGCAGGTCGACCGGCGCGCGCGGCTCTTGGGCCGGATTGCGCACGTAGCGCAGCACGAGCAGCGTCGCGATGATTCCCGGCACGAGGTTGATGAAGAAGATCCAGCGCCAGGAGAGCGCGTCGGTCAGGACGCCGCCGAGCGTCGGCCCGATGGTCGGTCCGATAGTGGCGGCGAGCCCGAAGAGCGCCTGGCTCAAGCCGAGCTTCGCGGGCGGAAACGCGTCGCGAATGATTTGCTGCGCCGGCACCATCAAACCGCCGCCGAACGCACCTTGCACGAATCGGAACGCGATCTCCGTCGGCACGTCGGTAGCGATGCCGCACAGCAGCGAGGAAAGCGTGAACCCGGCGATCGAGAGCGCGAAGTACTGCTTGCGCCCGAGCAGCGACGATAGCCACGGCGAGAGCGGGATGATGATGACGTTGGCGATGATGTAGGCGGTGATGAACCAGGTGCCTTCGTCGACCGACGCGCCGAGATTCCCGTCGATCGTCGGCAGCGAGACGTTCACGATGGTGGTATCCGCCAACTGGAGGACGGCCGCGAGCATCACCGCGGAGACGACGACGATGCGGCGGAAACCGTACTCTGCGGTCATTTCCGCCTCGCTTGCGGAAAACAAGTCACCATGGGTCGCAATATACTCCAGTCGCTTGTCAAAAGCAAGCCACTATGCTACGATCGGGCACGGAAAATGCCAAAAGTCGATCTTCGCGCGATGCCCTGTTCCATCGCCCGCTCGCTGGACGTAATCGGCGAGGGGTGGACGATTTTGGTGCTGCGCGACGTGTTCCGCGGGATCCGGCGCTTTGATGAACTGCAGCGCGACCTCGGCATCGCGACGAACGTGCTGACCGCGCGGCTGAAGCGGCTCGTCGACGAGGGCCTGCTGGAACGGCGGCAATACGAGCAGCGTCCGCCGCGCTACCAGTACCACCTCACCGCGAAGGGACGCGATCTCTACCCGGTGCTCATCGCGCTCGTCAATTGGGGCGACAAGCACCTTGCGGGCCTGGGCGGTCCGCCGCGGGTGATGATCCACGAAACCTGCGGAAAGCCGACCAGCCCGATCCTCGTGTGTTCGGAGTGCGGCGAGCCGGTCGGTCCGGGCCTCACGCGCCTGTATTCGCCCGAGGAAGCCGCGGAACGCACGGAGCGCGACGCCGCGCCAAAGAGCGCCTAGCCGACAACGGCGCCGTCTAGGCGTTTGCGATCGTCTTGCCTCCGTCGATCGGGATGACCGCGCCGGTGATGAAATCGGCCCCCGCCGAGCAGAGCCACGCAACGGTCCGGGCAACGTCGGCGGGGTCGCCGAGCCGTTTGAGCGGAATCGCGCGCATCATGCTCGCGCGCGTTTCTTCCGGAATCTGCTGGAGGCGATGGGTTTGAATTGGCCCAGGGGCGACGACGTTGACCCGGATGTTCTCTCCGCCGTAGTCGAGCGCCGCGGCCTTCGTCAAGCCGATGACGCCGTGCTTGGCGGCACAATACGCCCCCATGCGCGGCGCCGCCTGAATCCCCGCGGAAGACGACATGTTCACGATGGCGCCGCCGCCGTTTTTCGACATCGCTTGAATCTCGCGGCGCATGCAAAGGAACGTGCTGCGCATGTTGCCGCGCACCGACGCATCGAAATCATCCTCGGATAATTCGGCGAGAGGCTTCGGCATGTGGCCGCCGCCCGCGTTGTTGAACGCGGCATCCAAGCGGCCGTAGATGCGCAGCGTCTCTTCGACCAGGTGGTCGACCTCTGCCGCATCGGCGACGTCGGTCCGGACGGCGGTTGCCGTGCCGCCGGCCTCTGCGATGTCCGCCACGACGCGCGCGAGGTCCGCTTCGGTACGGGCGGCGAGCACGACGCGCGCACCGCACTCGGCGAAAAACCGCGCGGTTGACTCACCGATGCCGCGGCTCGCACCCGTCACGATCACGACCTTGTCTTGGAGTTGATAGTCAGGCATTCCGGTTTCACCGCCAAGGGCACGGGGAGAGGAAATGAGCAGGTGCTCATTTCACCACCTTCGAACGTCCGGAGTCAAGCGAAATGTCGCTCAAAAAGCAAACGGAGCGGTAGTACGCGACGTATGGCGAAATGCGCGGGATGACGAGGCCTTCGGTGCCGCCGGCCAGTAGCGCACCGCCGCTGGTGCGCGCTTTGCGAAGCGGTCTGCTCTTTCGCCAACCGTCGCTCGGCGCAGCCGGACTGCCGGAGACGCTCTTCGAGGAGACGGCGGTGCGCTGCGACGCGGCCGATCGCGCGTACCGCGCCGAGATCGAGGCCGTGCTCGCGCCCGACGACGCGCGCGAAGTGCTCGGGACGATGAGCGCGTTTCGCGCGCACGTGCGCGACGTGCGATCCGGCGCTCGAACCGAAATCGCAGCCCTGATAGCGCGCGCCGTTCGGGAGCCGCCCGACTTCGATCCGCTCGACGTCGCCGCGCCGCGGATCGAGGGACTCTCTCACGTCGACGGCGTGCGGTTGGCCGACCTCTCCGACCGCGCGCGGCTGCGCGTCGACGCGCTGCGCCTCGAAGCGAACGCGCGCATCGCCCCGCATCTCTCGGACGCTGCACGGGAAGCGCTCGCCGCCGCGAAACGGGCGCGCATCGCCGCGTTCACCGGTGCGGTCCACGCCGAGCTGGTGCCGCTCTCGGCGTCTTTGGACCGCTTCTCGGCGACGGTCGAAGCGCTTTCGACCCTCGCCGACGGGTGGTATTGAGGAGCGTTCGGGGTCACGCTCGACTTCGCTCGCGTGACGACGGGGGTCGCACGACAAGCTCGCGATGACGGATAGCCCCGCGTCATTCCGAGCCGTCATTGCGACCGCTTTACACGCCCGTGACGGCTTCAGTCACCGGCGGGCCGTTCGCCCAGCGTAGCGATCCGGACGGTGCGGCGGTCGCCGTTAGAACCGGTGACGGCGAGAAGCGTGCCGTCGGATGCGAACGCCATGCTCGCCGCGAGCAGCGTCTCTTCGTCGTAACGACGCACCTTCGGATGGACCGCTTTCGAACGATGGACCCGCTCGCGCAGCCGCTCCACGACGACGTAGAGGACCGGCACGACGATGAGGTTGAGCAGCGTCGAGAGAATCATCCCGCCGAAGAGCGCCGTGCCGAGCGAGTTGCGGCTCGCGCTTCCGGCGCCGGTGGCCGTGACGAGCGGAACGATGCCGAACACGAACGCGAGCGACGTCATTAAAATCGGACGCAGCCGCGTGCGCGCGGCTTGCTGCACGGCGTCGGCGGCGTCGCGGCCGCCGGCGCGCAGCTGATTCGCGAACTCCACGATCAGGATCGCGTTCTTACTGGCGAGTCCGACCAGCATGACGAAGCCGATCTGCACGAACACGTCGCTCGGAAGGTGGCGCAGGTTCACCGCCCAGAGCGCGCCCAAGATCGCGAGCGGCACGGCGAGCAGGATCACCAGCGGGTCGAGGAAGCTCTCGTACTGCGCGGCGAGCACCAGGAACACCATGAAGACACCCAGGCCGAAGATCAGCGCCGCGGCGCTGCCGCCTTCGATCTGGTCGAGCGTCAAGCCGGTCCACTCGAAGCGCGTTCCGAGCGGGAGCCGGCTCTGTGCGACGCTCTCCATCGCGGCGATCGCGTCCCCGGAACCGACGCCCGGTTTAGGCTGCCCGTCGATCTCGATCGAACGGAACAGATCGTAGTGGGTGATCGTCGGCGGTGCCTTTGTGCTCGTGACGCGGACCAGCGAGCTCAAGGGCACCATGCCGCCGCCGTTCGCGCGGACGTACGCCGAAGCGAGATCGTCCGGCCGGGAGCGGAATTGCTGGTCCGCCTGCACGTAGACGCGGTACGAGCGGTTGAGGTAGTCGAAATCGTTGACGTACTGCGAGCCGAAGTACGCCTGCATCGTGCCGAAGACGTTGTCGATCGGGACGTGCAGGGCCGCAATCTTCTGGCGATCGACTTCGAGCGCCAACCGCGGAGAGTCGGCGCGGAACGTCGTGAAGACGGCGTTCAGCGCAGGATCGCCGTTTGCCGGGCCCAGCAGCCCGTAGGTGCTTGCAGTCAGCGCGGAGATCCCGACGTTGGCGGTGTCGAGCACTTCGAATTGAAAACCGCCGAAGTTTCCGACCCCTTGAATCGCGGGCGGGTTGAAGATATACGCCGATCCGCCAGGGACACCGAAGTAGAGCGGCTGCAGGCGCGCGATGATCGAGGCGTAGGTGTGGTCGCGCCCGGCGCGGTCGCCCCACGGTCGCAGCGGCAGGAAGATCAGCGAGTGATTCGACGCGGGGCCGAAGAAATTGAAGCCGTCGATCTGAAACGTGCCTTCGATCTCCGGTGCGTTCGCGCGCGCGATCGCCGCGATCCGGTCGGCGAAGCGCCGTTCGCCTTCGATCGACGTCCCTTCCGGGGTCTGGATCATGGTGACGAGATAGCCTTGGTCTTCGTCGGGGATGAAGCCGGTCGTCGTGGTCTTGAACGTATACGCGGTGAGCGCCAGAGCGGCGACGAACACGCCGAGGACGACGAATCGCCACGCCACGATGTGCGGAAGCACGCGCCGATACAGGCGGCGCACCGATTCGATGGCGGCCTCGATCGGCCGCAGGAAACGCGGCGGCGCGTCGACCGGCCGCGAGAGCAGGAGTGCGGAGAGCGTCGGCGTGAGCGTCAGCGCGATGAAGAGGGAGATCGAGATCGAGGCGGCGATCGTGAGCGCGAACTGTTTGTAAAGCAACCCCGTCGAACCCGGGAAGAACGCGACCGGCACGAACACGGCCAGCAGCACGAGCGACGTCGCGATGACGGCCCCCGTGATCTCGCGCATCGCGGCCTCGGCACCTTCGAAGGCACCCATCTTCTTGTCTTGCACGAAGCGAGCGATGTTCTCGATGACGACGATCGCGTCGTCGACGACCAGTCCCGTCGCAAGCGTGAGCCCGAAGAGCGTCAGCGTGTTGATCGAGAAGCCGAGCGCTTTCATCAGCGCGAAGGTCCCGATGAGCGAGATCGGGATCGTCATGAGCGGGATCAGGGTCATCCGCCAGTTCTGCAGGAAGAGGAAGATGACCAGTACCACCAGCGCGATCGAGACCGCAAGCGTAATCGTGACTTCCTTGATCGATTCGGTCACGAAGAGCGTCGGGTCGAACGGGATCACGTAGTGCACGCCCGGAGGAAACGTCTTCGCGAGCTCGTCGAGCCGCGCGCGCACGGCTTTCGCGCTCTCGAGCGCGTTCGCGTCGGGCTGCTGCGTGACGCCCATGCCGATCGTCACGGCTCCGTTCCAGCTGGTGAACGTCGAGTAGTCTTCGGCGCCGAGTTCCACGCGGCCGACGTCCCGGACCCGGACGGCGCCCCCGTCCGGGTCCGAGCGCAGGACGACGTTGCGAAACTCCTCCGGATTGCCTAGGCGTCCGGTCGCGCTCAAGCCGATCTGAAACGGCTGCGACTTGCTGGTCGGCGACGCGCCGAGCGCTCCGGCCGCGACCTGGACGTTCTGGGAGCTCAGCGCGGCGACGAGGTCCGGCGCGGTGAGATTGTTCTGCGCGAGCCGGTGCGGGTCGAGCCACAGCCGCATCGCATACTTGCGGCTCCCGAAGAGCAGGACGTTGCCGACGCCCTTGACGCGTTTGATCGCGTTGAGCACGTGGATCTCGGTGAAGTTGCTCAGCCAGCCGTAGTCGTACTGCGGGTTGTTCGAGACCATCGCGATGCCGAGGATGAACGCGGAGCTGCTCTTCTGGACGACGACGCCGGTGCGCTGCACCTCGGCGGGAAGCCGGCCGGTCGCGCTGAGGACGGCGTTCTGCACGTCGGCCTGCGCGAGATCAATGCTTTTCGCGAGATCGAAGGTGGCGGTGATCGTCACCGATCCGTCGGCGTTGCTGCTGGAGGTGATGTACCGCAGGCCGGGCACGCCGTTCACCGCCTCTTCGAGCGGCGTCGTCACCGACGCTTCGACGGTGGCGGCGTCGGCGCCGAGGTACTGCGCGGTCACGGTGATGACCGGCGGAGCGATCTTCGGATACTGCGAGATCGGCAGCGTCGGAATCGCGACGAGGCCCGCGGTGAAGATGACGAGGGAACAGACCGCCGCGAAGATCGGGCGGCGCAGGAAAAATCCGATCATGCCGCCGGCTCCGGAGCGAAGTCTTCAATGGTACTGATAGTCAGCATATCTGACGGTCTATCACACTGAACGTCAGCGCAAGGTTGCGGAGCAGGCGCCGTAAGGTGAATCCCCCGGCGGACGGGAAGAAAACTCGCGCATGAGAGAGCGCCGAACGCAGGAGGTTCAAGACCGCTGCCGCGCCGAGGGGTACCCCGAGGCGCTGATTACCTGCCCGGACTTCGTGCTCTCGACGCTGGCCGTGTCGGTCACGCACCTCGTCGAGTCGGCGATCGAGCCGCTCGGCTTGCGCATGCGCCACTATCGTTTGCTGCGGATGCTGCTCGGCAGCGGCCCTCAGCGTCAGAGCGCCGTCGGAGCCGCGCTCGGGATCGATCGCACATCGGTGGTTGCACTGATCGACGAGATCGAAGCCGCCGGCTTGGCCCGGCGCGAGCGCGACCCGGACGACCGCCGCGCATATGTCGTCGTGCTCACCGCAAAGGGACGGCGCGCTGCGCAGCGGGCCGTCGAGAGCGTTTCGGTCGCCGAGGCGGCGATGTTCGGCCCGCTCACCGCGACGGAGAAGAACAACCTGCAAAACCTCGCGACCCGCCTGCTCGCCGAACGCGGGCCGATCGCGGAGCGCCACCGCGCAGAGTCGCTCTCCCTGCTCGAACGCAGCCCAGTCCCGCCGCGCGCGCGCCGCCGGCCGCGCGTCTAGTCCGACCTCGGCGCCCCCGTGAGAGGGGAGCGATTTCGGGTACGAGGTCCGGCACGATTGGTGAGGGCTCCTCGATGGCTGTTCCCAGGATCACGCGCCGGCGCTTTCTGCGCCGCGCGGTGCTGCCCACGATCGCCGCAAGTCTCGGACTCGGCGAACCGCGCCTGAGCGCGGCGGTCGCCGCGGTTTCGTCGATCACGGTTCTCCCTGCGCGCGGGCCAGGCGAAAT
>JAQBPL010000076.1 GCA_028287545.1 Vulcanimicrobiota bacterium
ACTTCGGCAAGAGCGTGTCGTACCGGCCGCCGCCGCAGAGCGAGAAGCCGATCTCCTCGACGTACCCCTCGAACTGGAAGCCCGTGTAGTACTCCAGATCGCGCAGCAGCGCGAAGTCGACCGCGACCCGGTCGCCGTACCCGAGCGCCGCCGCCCGGTCGAGGACCGCATCGAGCGCGTCGAGCGCTTCGAGCGACGGGGCCGTTCGGCAGATCGCGCGCACCGCCGCGATCGCCTCGTGCCCTCCGCGGCGCAGCGCGAACTCCGTCAGCGCCGGTTGATCGAGCTGCCGCAGCGCGACCAGATTGCGCGCTTTGATCAGGTGCTTGGCGGACTCCGCTTCGTCGCCGGTGATGCCGACGCCGTCGAGCACGCCGTCGACGATTCGCGCATCGTTGATGTCGAAGCGCGCGTCGCGCAGGCCGATCTCGGCGAGCGCCTCGATCGCCATGAACAGCGACTCCGCGTCGGCGTCGATCCCCGCCGCGCCGATCAGCTCGGTGCCCGCCTGCGTGAGCTCGCGCATGCGGCCTTCCTGCGGCTGTTCGTAATAGCGGAACACCGGCGCGACGTAGGCGAGCCGCAGCGGAAGCGGCGCCTCGCGCATGCGCGTCGAGACCAGCCGCGCGATCGGCGTCGTCATCTCCGGACGGAGCGCGAGCGCGGTGGAGCGCCGGTCGTTGAACTGAAAGAGCAGCTCCGTCGCCTCCTCGCCGAGGCCGCGTTCGAGCACGTCGAACCGCTCGACGATCGGCGACTGCACTTCCTCGTACGCCCAGCGCCCGAACACCGCGCGCATCTGCTGCTCGATCTCGCGTTTGCGGGCTAGCTCGTGCGGCAGCCAGTCACGAACGCCGGCCGGCAGCCTCATCGGACGCGCATCTCGGGCTTCGCCTCTGCGACGGCGAGCGCGCGGTCGAGCTGTGCGTCGACGCCGGCCTTTACGTCGGCGGCCCGCAGCGGCGCCGGATCGGTCGGCTCGATCCCGATCCCCTCGAATGGTTTGCCGTCCGGCAGGCTCGAGTGAATGCTGCCGAGCGCGAGCGTGATGCCCCCGTCCAACTGCGTGACGAACGGCTTCCCGGTGCTCCCCGCGGTCCGGCTGCCGACGAAGCGCGCGCGATGTCCGTAGACGAGCGGCATCACGAAGTCTTCGCACGCGAAGATGCAGCGGTCGTCGGCGAGCACGACGACGCGTCCGTCGTAGTGGCCGTCGGCAGGCGGGATCTGCTGACCAACGACCGGCTTGCGCGCGGGCAGCGGTGCGCTGGTCGACTCTCTCCACCACGGCAGGGCGCGATCGGTCAGCAATTCCAGAAAATCGACCGGCGTGCTGCCGCCGGCGTTGCCGCGCACGTCGATCACGATCGCTTCCGCCGTGATGTACCGCTTGAGCGCGGTGAGCGCGTCGCGCTCGAACGTATCGCCGTCGAAGCTCGGCACCGCGATGTAGGCCACCCGGTCGGGGATGAGCCAGTGGTAGGCGACGCGCCGCTGGATCGCATCCGGCACGTTTGCCGACGGCGTCAGTTCGCGTCCATCGTCGAAGGTGAGCCGCGGCGGATGCGCGTCGCTGTAGACGCTGCGCATCTCCGCTTCGAGCAGCGAGCGCGCCTGCGCGTCCGACGACGCGAAGACGAGGTCGCGATGGGACGCAAAGAACCGTTCCGGCGGAATCCCGTCGATCGCGCGCAGCTCCGCACCGCTGGGGACCTCGCGGCTGCGGCTCTTCGTCACGATCCACGCGCCCTCGACGTAGCGCAGGACGAACGGCAGCCGCCAGCGCCGTGCCGCGTCGAAGGCCGGATCGTCGATCGAGGTGTGGGCATTGCGCAGCGACGCCACCAAGCGAATCGCCTCGAGCGCGACCGCGTCGCGCTGGCCGATCCGCGCGGACGCGCTGCGATAGCGCGACCAGGCGGAAGCGAACGAGGCGCGCCGCGCCGGATCCCAGTGGCCGAAGTGCGCCACCGCCGCGGCGCGAATCTCCGAGCCAAGCCGCGCGGCGTCGATTCCGGGCGCTTCCGCCGCGGCGGGCACGGCGGCGCAGACCGACACGGTCAGGGCGACGGCGGCCGCGGCGATCGACCTCACGGCGCCCCTTCTTCAACGTAGCGATCGCCGACGATCGCGGCGAGCCGTTCGCCGACGCGCCGGTCGCTCGCGACGCCGCGCTGCACTTCGGAGCCGTTGATGTGCAGGATCAGCGGCGTCGTGCCGGGCCATTCCGAGATCAGCGTCGCGAGCCGGTCGATGTGCTCGCGCGACCGCACCGTGACGTGCCAGCCGGCCGGTGCCGCGGGCGCAGACCGCAGCGCCGCGCTGCGGTCGAACGGCTGCACGTCGTTGACCGAGACGTTCAGATCGACCGGCGCCTCGTCGCCGGGCGCGGCACCGCGCCGCTCGCGCTGGCGCAGCCGTCCGGTGATGACGACGATCGCATCCTCGACGAAGCGCGCCTGCAGCTCGCCGTACTGCTTCGGGAACACGACGCACTCGATGGCCCCGGTGGTGTCTTCGATCGTCGCGATGAGCATCTGCGACTGCGCCTTCGTCATCGTGCGCCGCACGGCGGTGATGAGCCCCGCGACCTTCACCTGCGCGTCGTCCTCGACGCTGCGAAGATCGCGCACCAGCACCGCGCCCGTGCGCGCCAGCGCGTCGGCGACGTCGGCCAGCGGATGACCGGAGACGAAGATCCCGAGCGTCTCCTTCTCCCAGCCGAGCTGTTCCATCGTCGAGGGCGCCGCGAGCGGGCGCAGAGACGGCTTCAATGACGGATGCGGCTCCTCGATCATCCCGAAGAGCGACGCCTGGCCGAGCTCGCGGTCGCGCGCCTCGCGCGATGCAACCTCGAGTGCGGTCTCGAGCGCGTCGAGCAGCTGCGCGCGGTTGCCGGGGAGCGTATCGAGCGCGCCGCACTTGATCAGCGCTTCGTAGACTTTCCGGTTGACCGCCTTGAGGTCGACGCGCTGAACGAGGTCGAACAGGTCGGCGAACGGGCCGCCGCTCTCGCGCGTCGAGAGGATCGACCGCACCGCGTTCTCGCCGACCCCTTTGACCGCCGCGAGCCCGAAACGGATCTGCTCGCCGACCACCGCGAAATCGACCAGCGACGCGTTGATGTCGGGCGGCAGAACGGGGATGCCCATCTTCTTGGCCTCGTCGATGTACTCGACGAGCTTGTCGGTCTTGTCGCGCACGGACGACATCAGCGCCGCGAGATACTGCAGCGGGAAGTTCGCCTTGAGATACGCCGTCTGATACGCGATCCAGCCGTACGCCGTCGCGTGCGCCTTGTTGAAACCGTACCCGGCGAACGGCTCGATGAACGCGAAGATCTGCTCGGCGACGTCGGGCCCGATCCCGTTCTCACCGCACCCGACGAGGAACTTCTCCTTGTAGACCGGGATCTTGTCTTTCTGCTTCTTCCCGACGACCTTGCGCAGCTCGTCGGCCTGGCCCATCGAGAAACCGGCGCAGTCGCGCACGATCTGCATGATGGACTCCTGGTACATCGCGATGCCGTACGTGTCGCCGAGGATCGCCTCGAGCTTCGGGTGCACGTAGGTCGGTTTCGAGCGCCCGTGCTTGACCGAGATGTACTGCGGGATCCACTCCATCGGCCCGGGACGGTACAGCGCGACCAGCGCGATGATGTCCTCGAGCCGCGACGGCTTCAGATCGACGCTCACGCGCGTCATCCCGTCGGATTCCATCTGGAACACGCCGAGCGTCTCGCCGCGGCTCAGCATGTCGTAGGTCTTCTTGTCGTCGTCCGGGATCGTCGCCAAGTCGAACGCGGGCTCGACGGTGCGCTTGATCTCGTCGGAGGCCGCCTTCATCACCGTGAGGTTGCGCAGGCCGAGGAAATCCATCTTGAGCAGGCCGATCCGCTCGACCATGTTCATGTCGTACTGCGTGTTCACGTCGTCGTCGCCGATGCGCACGAGCGGGACGTGGTCGGTCAGCGGGTTCTTCGAGATCACGACGCCGGCCGCGTGGGTCGAGGCGTGGCGCGCCAGACCCTCGATCGACTTCGCGGTGTCGAGCAGCTTGCGGATCTGCGGGTCGTGGCTGTAGAGGACGCCGACTTCCGGGATCTGTTCGAGCGCCTGCGCGATCGTCAGCCCGCCCGGTCCGGAGGGGATGAGCTTCGCGACCCGATCGACGTCGGGGAGCGGGACGCCGAGCGCGCGGCCCGCATCGCGGATCGCCGCCCGCGCCGCCATCGTCCCGAACGTGACGATCTGCGCGACCCGCTCCTTGCCGTACTTCTGCGTGACGTAGTCGATGACTTCGTCGCGCCGCTCCACGCAGAAGTCGGTGTCGATGTCGGGCATCGAGATGCGTTCGGGGTTGAGGAAGCGCTCGAAGATGAGGCCGAACTTGATCGGGTCGAGGTCGGTGATGCGCAGGCAGTACGAGACGACCGAACCGACCGCCGACCCGCGGCCGGGCCCGACCGGGATGTCCTGGTCGCGCGCGTACTTGATGAAGTCCCACACGATGAGGAAGTACGACGCGAACCCCATCGTGTTGATGACGCCGAGCTCGTAGTCCAGCCGCTCGCGCAGCGCGGCGTCGTTCTTGGCCCGCTCCGCGCCGTAGCGCGCGATGAAGCCCTCTTCACAAACCTCGCGTAGGTACTCCTCGGCCGTCTGCAGCGGGGTTGTTTCGGCGCCCCCGGGGGAATCTTCCGCGACGAACATGTCGACGGCGCCGAGCGTTTGGGGGCCCCGCGCCGCAGGCGTGGGGGGCGCGGAGCCTGGGGCGGAGCGCCGTGGAACTGGAAAGTCGGGGAGATAGAAGATCTTCTCGGGGATCGAGATGTCGATCCGCTTCACGATCTCCAGCGTGTTGTCGCAGGCTTCGGGGATGTCGGCGAAGAGCTCGCGCATCTCTTCGGCCGACTTCACGTAGAACTGGTCGGAGAAGAACTTCATCCGGTTCGTATCCTGGACGGTCTTCCCGGTGCCGATGCAGAGCAGCACGTCGTGCGCCTGCGCGTCGCCTTGCGTAAGGTAGTGCGAATCGTTGGTCGCGACGAGCGGCATCTCGAGCTCGCGGGCGATCTTGATCAGCCCGGCGTTGATCGCGTCCTCTTCGGGCATCCCGTGGCGCATGACCTCGATGTAGAACCGGTCGCCGAAGATCTCGCCGAAGATCTTGGCGTTCTTCTTCGCCGTCTCGTAGTCGTTCTTCAAGAGCGGCGCCGCCACCAGCGACGACATGCAGCCCGAGAGGACGATGAGCCCTTCGTTGTACTTCGCCAGCAGATCCATGTCGATCCGCGGCTTGTAGTAGTAGCCTTCGAGGAAGCCTTTGGAGATCAGCGTGGTGAGGTTCTTGTAACCGACGTCGCTGGCGGCCAAGAGCGTGATGTGGGCTTCGTCGCGGACCGTGCGGTCGAGCCGGCCGCGCGGCGCGATGTAGGCCTCGCAGCCGATGATCGGCGTCAGCCCGTACTTCTTCTTCGCGGTGTCGTGGAACTCGACCGCGCCGAACATGACGCCGTGATCGGTCAACGCGATGCCCGGGGCGCCTTCGTCGGCCGTCTTCTTGCAAAGCGAGTCGACGCGACAGGCGCCGTCAAGCAGCGAGTACTCGCTGTGTACGTGCAGATGGACGAACGACGAACTCAACGGAAAGCTAACCTTGGCTGGCGGACGGGCGCGGGAAACTCACCAGATACCTGAGAACCGTATCGGCACCCTGCGAGCGACAACCCTCTCCCTGAGCCGGAAGTTTTCGGAACCGTGCGGCCGGGCATCGCAAACGTCGATCTGACCGGGCTCCGCGAGGAGCTTGCGGACTTGCGCCGCCGCGTCGCCATGCTCGAGGCCGAGCGGGACGAGTACCAACAGCAGAACTCCGAACTGTTCGTTCTGCAGCAGGTCTTCTCGACGATGAACTCCACGCTCGAGATCGACGACATCCTGGCCACGGTCCTGCGCGGCGTCCACGAGGCGCTCCGGTTCGGCAGGGTCGTGCTGTTCGAGGTGCGTGACGGCGTCGCGAGCCGGCGGCTGGAGACGGAGCAAGACGGCACGGTCGTGCCGAGCCCCGATCCCGAGGCGATGCGCCACTCCGGCTCGTTCGAAGCGATGGTCGCCGGGACGTCCGAATTCAGCTTCGGCGTCGAGGACGACGCGGAGAGCCCACTCGTGGACGTCAAGGGCACCTACTGCATGCTTCCGCTGATCAGCCGGAACACCGTCCGAGGCATCCTCTACGTCGACCGGCCGCCGGAGCCGGAGATCAGCGAGACCCAGCTGCGGATGCTGCTCGACTTCGCGGCGCAGGCGGCGATCGCGATGGAGAATGCCCGGCTCTACAGTGAGACCAAGCGGCTCCTCGAAGAGACCCAGCGTCTGGCCTCGACCGACCCGCTGACCGGCCTCGCCAACCGCCGCGCGCTCACGGAGCTGATGGAGCGCGAGCTGCACAACGCCGAACGCTACGGTGCCCCGCTGGCCTTCCTCGTACTGGACCTGGACGACCTCAAGAAGATCAACGACAGCCAGGGCCACCACGCCGGCGACGAGGCGCTCCGCGCCTTCGCCGAGGCCCTCAAGGCCGGTGCGCGCCGGGGCGACATCGTGGCCCGGTATGCGGGTGACGAGTTCGTGGTCGTCATGGCCCAGACCGACCGGATCGCAGCCGAAGCGGTCCTGCGGCGGCTCTACGGCGCGCTGGAGGGGACGAACCTCAAGTGCTCGGCCGGGATCGCCCTCTTCCCGCGCCACGGAGCCGACGCGATCGCCCTCTTCGCAGCCGCCGACCGGGCGCTCTACGAAGCCAAGCAAGCCGGCAAAAACCGCTTCCGCTTCGCCCCCGAACCCGTCTAAAACACCGTCAGCGGAAGTCCCCGAACCCCTGTGCGACGAAGGTGGTGCGTTGGAACGCGATTTCCAGATAGGCTTTTAGGCAAACGAAGCGGCTTGCCGCTCACTCATGACCTCTACGAGGGGCGCAGACAGAACACGTGATCAAACACGACATCGTCGTGATCGGTGGCGGCCTAGCCGGGATGCGCGCAGCAGTCGAAGCCGCTGAACGCGGCGCCGACGTTGCGATCGTCTCGAAGATGCATCCGGTCCGCAGCCATTCCGGCGCCGCCCAAGGCGGCATCAACGCCGCGCTCGGCAACCGCGAGGAAGACTCGCCCGAAAACCACGCCTTCGATTGCGCGAAGGGCTCGGACTACCTGGGCGACCAGGATTCGATCGAAGCGATGGCCGAGGACGCGCCGCGCCAAATCATTTGGCTCGAACATCGCGGGTGCATCTTCTCCCGCATGCCCGACGGCCGCATCGCGCAGCGCCCCTTCGGCGGCGCGGGCTCACCGCGCACGTGCTATTCGGCCGACGTAACGGGCCTGGTCATCCTGCACACGCTGTGGGAACAGCTCGAACGCTTCGGCGTCAAGGTGTACGAAGAGTACTTCGCCACGGCGCTGTGCGTCGAGGACGGCGTCGGATCGGGCGTCGTCGCGTACAACATGCGCAACGGCGAGCTGGAACTCGTCACCGCGAAGGCGACGATCTTCGCGACCGGGGGCCTCGGCCGGGTCTATCGCAAGACGACCAACGGCTACGCCTCGACCGGCGACGGCATGGCGATTGCGTATCGCGCCGGCATCCCGCTGATGGACATGGAGTTCGTCCAGTTCCATCCGACCTCGCTCAAAGAAAACGGCGTCCTGCTCTCCGAAGCGGCGCGCGGTGAAGGCGCGTACCTCCTCAACTCCGAGGGCGAGCGCTTCATGTTCAAGTACGCCCCGAACAAGGGCGAGCTCGCCTCACGCGACGTGGTCAGCCGCGCCGAGTGGACCGAGATCACGGAAGGCCGCGGCGTCGACGGCTGCGTCTTCCTCGATCTGCGCCATCTCGGCCGCGAGAAGATCCTCGAACGCCTGCCGCAGATCCGCGAGCTCGCGCTCGACGCGACCGGCAAAGACGCCATCGACACGCCGATCCCGATCCTGCCCGGCATGCACTACGCCATGGGCGGAATCGAGACCGACAAGTGGGGCGCGACCCGCATCCCCGGCGTCTACGCCGCCGGCGAGTGCGC
>JAQBPL010000121.1 GCA_028287545.1 Vulcanimicrobiota bacterium
GGATCGCCAGCGTCTCGTCGTCGCCGAGCCGCTCGAGCTCGAACACGATGCGGTCGAACGACGGCCAGTCGCGCGCGGCTTTCCCGATCCCGCCGTAGACGACCAGGTCGTCCGGCCGCTCCGCGACCTCGGGATCGAGGTTGTTCATCAGCATCCGCAGCGCCGCTTCGGTCTGCCAACTCCGTGCGCGCAGCACGGTCCCGCGCGGCGCGCGAACCGTCCGCGCTACTGCCTGAATCACTGGCGTACCTCCGCCCTCCTACTCCCGGCCGCGACCGCTCGGCTCCTTCGCGCAGGCGCCGCGGCCGGCAGAGGAAGCGCGCGATGGCGAGCGGGAACCCCTCACTGCAAGGAGGGCCCGCGCGGATGACGACGCTTCACGGAATCAACGACTTGGTCGTCGCGCTGCGCGAGCTCGGGAGCATCCTGCAGCCGGTCAAGGTCGCCGGGACCCTGCGCGACGTGCGGATCGACGAGCGGACGCTTGCCCCGTATCTTACCTGGGCGCCGGGCCGATACACCCGCAATCTCATCGCGCGCGATCCGTCGTTCGAGCTGATCGCGATCTGCTGGGAGAACGACGCGCGCTCGGCGATTCACGATCACGCCGACTCCGATTGCGCCTTCGTCCTGCAGTCGGGCGCGATCACCTGTGAGAATTTCCGGATCGCGTGGCGCGAAGCGCGCGAGAGCGGTCCGGCCGAGGTGCTCTTCACCGGCGCGCGCAAGCTGCGCGAGGGCCAGATCGACATGCGCAGCGGTCACCTCTCGGTGCACCGTGTCGGTTCGTCCGGCGGACGCGCCGTCACGCTGCACGTCTACGCCAAGCCGATCGACGCGTGCATGACGTACGGCGAAGACGGAACGTACGCGATCTCCCGCTCGCGCTACGACACGGTGCCGATCGGCGCCAGCTGATCCGCAGGTCAGGCGATGAGTTCGCCTTCGCCGCGGCGCGTGTAGACGAACGACCACATGAGCGAACCCTCGATCTCGATGATCGTCACCGCGCGCTGGAGATTCGACGACGACACGGAACTGTCCGCGGCGGCGATCTGGTCCGCGGTCAACGCGACGGCGTAACCGTCGATCGCTGCGCCGTGCGACTGCCGCGCAAACTCGAGGCCGTCGGCGCCGCGATAGCGCGCCCAGTGCATCATCCGTGCGGGGAAGACCGGAAGACGCTCGCCGAAGACTCGGCGGCGGTGACCCTCCTGGGCCAGCGGTCCGCAGGCGAAGAGCACCGCTTCGGCACCCGGTCTCAAACGCGCCGGTTGTGCAATGTCCATAGAGTGCGCCACGGTAATGCCCCGTTCGTGTCGGCGTTTCACCCCGTCAGCGATCCTACCACGGGGAAACCGCAGCGGACCCTGCCTTAACGAAGACCTTGCAGTTCGCGCCCGGACGCCGTTAGACGGACGTGTTGAAGAACCGGTTCAAGTAGCCGAACTGCGTGTTCGCGTTGTGCAGCGTCTCGAGCGAGATCTGGCTCTGGATCAGCAGCCGGTAGAGTTCGGTCGACGTCTGCCCGATGTTCGCGTCGGCGATGTTCGACGCCGACGCCGCGAGTGCGTTCGAGGCGACGTTGTTCGAGTTCACCTGCGCGTCGAGCGAGATCGCTTGCGCGCCGAGCGATGCGCGCGCACCGGTCGTCGCGCCGATCGCGGCGTCGATCTGACCGATCGCGTTGGTGGCGGCTGCGGTCGACGAGAGGTCGAGATGCTGGATGAAGATCGCGCTCGACGACGCGTTGGGCAGCGAGAGCGCGGTCGTTGCGCCCTGGTTCGCGCCGGTCTGCACCTGCGCGTTCGGCGCGTTCGATCCGGTCGTCGCGGCCTGCACCTGAATCGTCGCCGTCGCTCCGGCGTCGCCGGCACCCGGCGTTCCGAGCGTTACGCTGGTACCGTTGACGACGACGGTCGATCCGGCGGCCTGCGGGCCGAGATTCGTCGTCTGGCCGGTCGCGGACGAGGTGAACGTCACGTCGATCGCCACCGACGAGCCGCCCGTGTTGACGACGCTCAAACCGATCGTTCCGCCCTGCGACGCCGGCGCCGCGGCCGTCGAGGCGACCAGGCTTCCGCCGCCGCCGAGCGCGGCGTTGGTGGTCACCGCGGCCGCCGCGGCCGTCGCGGGCTGCGAGCCGAACGTCCCGTTCAGCAGCGGGGTTCCGTTGAAGTTCGCGTTCTGCGCGTTGGCGTTGATCTGGCGCACGAGGCCGTCGGCGACGTGCTGGAGGTTCTGCCGGTCGTTCGCGGAGAGCAGATCGTTCGACGCTTGGACCGCCAGCGTTCGCAGGGACTGCAGGGAGTCTGACGTGGTCTGCAGCGCGCCCTCGGCGATGTTGACGGCGTTGCGCGCGTCGACCGCGTTGCGCGAGCCCTGATCGAAGCCGGACGACTGGACCTGCAGCGCGGTCGCGATCGCGAGGCCCGAAGGATCGTCCGCCGCGGAGTTGATCCGCTTGCCGGTCGATGCGGCTTGGAACGGGCGCAGCAGATCGTGCTGCAGCTGCTGCAGTGGCGTCAGCGCCGAATTTGCCTGGTTCGTGATCGAGCCAAAACCGAACGACATGGAAGCCTCCCCTCCCTAGTATCGTACGAGGACGGAAGCTTCGGTACGTTCACGGTCAGGCGGGTGATTCGCGTCACTGTCTGTACGCAGCGTCCGATGGCCTGCCCACCGCACCACCCAAGGTGCGCACCACGGAGCGGGTGATCGCCTTCACCCGCGCGTCCCACGCGAGCGCCCGCGCCCAGTCGACCGTGCCGGCATTGAACACGTGACCGCGCCCGCGCCCGAACGCGACCATCGCGGCGGCTCCGCCCGGCGCGATCCGGCCGCTGCCGTCGCCGACGTTCCAGCCGTCGAACGACGCGCGGCCCAGCACCGCCAGCCCGGGCGGGGCGTTGGCGGGATCGATGCCGTCACATTCGTAGCCGATGGCGTAGGCGCCGGCGCCGACGAGGTCCCCGTCGCGCACGTGCGCGTCGCGCAGCATCCAGTGCGACGCGTTCTCGATCCGGTATCCGGCGGGCGGGCGCGGACCGCTCCACTTCCCGCCGCCGCGCCGGTACGATACGCCGGTGAGCGCGTCTTCCGGCTCGTCGTCCGACCACGTCCCCTCGCGCGTGAGGCTCGCCGCGTCGTCGTCGTAGCCCAGGCGCGAGACGCACGTGCTCCCGCCGAAGAAGGCGACGTTGCCGCCGTCGTCGACCCACCGCTCGACGCGAGCGCGCTTTTCGCGCGTCCAAAATTTGTCGTGTCCGAAACTGCATAGCAGGGCATATCGCCGCAAGTCGACGTCGCCGCGATGCAGGTCCAGGTCGGTGCACACATCGACCGCGATCCCTTCGCGCGCGAACCACGCGAGCCCGTAAAGGTCCCAGTGAGCGAACGTCTGGCGCGGCGTCGTGCGGTCGTACACGTCGGCGTGCATTTCGTCCCACGAGTGTCCGCCCGTCCCTCCGCCCGGCCGGCGCAAGGAGACCCTCGGCGAGCCGCTGTACAGGCAGGCGCCTTCATCGACGCGGCGCGTCACGTCGACATGCGCGACGTTGTACGCGTGATACGTGAACAGCGGCAAGTTGACAAGCGCGCGTGCTTGCGACGGTGCCCGCACGACGAAGAGCGCGGTGCCCCAGCGCGCATCCGGCGTGTCGTCGCGCGGCGCGCCGCGACCTGGAGTGCCGCCCTCGGTCAGAAAGCGAGCGATGTAGGCGCCCGGCTGCAGCCCGCTCGGAAGCGGGATCTCTATCTGCGGCCAGTCCCAGGGCTCGCCTGCGGTCCCGGTCGACGCGTCGATACCCTCGAACGAGTACGCCTCTAACACGAGCTCCGAGCGGTCGCTCCAGCGCTCGATACGCACGTCATAGCGGCGCGCGTCGGTCGAAACGTGCAGCCGCAGCGTGCCGCCTGCGTCGACCGTCGGTTCGTGGGGAAATGCTCGCAGCAATTGCGGCTTTTAGTCAGGGAACCGGAGCACGGCGTTTATCACAACATTGCAGTCGAACACATGCGCGACCCCCTGTCAATGCGTTGGGCGCCCGCGGGAGCAATCCAAGTTCGATGAAGTGCGAAACCTCACGCTGCGCGTCGATACGTTTTAAGCGGCCAGCGGCACGAACGCGTCACCCAGCGCGTCCAGAACGGCGGGCGGAAGAATCGAGACCACCAAATGCCGCGGCAGAAACCACGTCACGCCGGCGATGGCGTTCGTGAACGCTTGCTCGTCGGCGAAATCGTCTCGCGCGATGCGGAAGACGAGCTGTTCGGGCGGCTCCTGATCGGGTGAGACGAGCGTGAGAACGCCCGGCTGCTCGATACCCAGACAGCGCGTGAAATACGCGTGCAGCAGCGGCCGAACGTACGGCGGCAGCATCGTCTCATCGGGAGCGAGCACTTCTTTCATCACGACGCGCACCGGCGAAGCTGCCGCCACGATGCTGACGCGGGGAAGCTCGTACGTGCCGAACGCTCGGCGCGTGACGAGGTCGCCGCACGTGAACACCCACGCGGCGACCTCACCAAACGGCTCGATCGCGATGCCGAAACCGCTCTCGGTGGCGAGCTCGAGCAGGTCGGGAACCGCGATCGTCCCTCCCTCACCGTCCGGCGGCAGGTCGAGCGCGTAGTACGGGAAGCCGTCCGGCCCAAGCGCGATCTTGGGATCGCGTTCGCACAGCCGCGCTCCCTCGAGCAAGTCGTAGAAATGGTGGCGCCATTTGGCGCCGCGCTCCTCTTCGGGTACCGACAGGTGCTCGCGGAGCGCGTCGGCGTCGGTCACGCCGTCATCGTACCCTGGTCAGCCGAAAACGCCGTTGCGGCCCGCCGCCTTGGCCTGATAGCACGCCGCGTCCGCCGCGGCCAAGGCGTCCTCCGGGCGGGCGACGCTCGCTTCCAACGGCGCCAACCCGATCGAAACCCCGATCGCGAGCGACTCGCCGGCGTGCTCCATCCGGAACGCTTCGACCGCCGCACGGATCTTCTCCGCGACCCGGCGCGCGTCGTCGAGGCGGCAGTTGGTGAGCAGGCAGGCGAACTCGTCGCCGCCGATGCGCGCCAGCACGTCGCCGCCGCGCACCGAGCGCCCCATCACGCGCGACACCGCGGTGAGCAGCAGATCTCCGGCGGCGTGACCGAACTTGTCGTTGATCAGCTTGAAGCGATCGAGATCGAGATACGCGACGGCATGATGCTCGCCGCGCTCGCGGATCCCGCGCACCGCTTCGTCGAGCCGTTCGAGAAATGCGCGGCGGTTCTGCAAACCCGTGAGCGGATCGTGCGCAGCCTCGAACGTCAGCCGCATCGCCAAGCGCGCCTCGGCAGTGACGTCGCGCAGCACGACGACCGTTCCGTGATTACCGCCGATCCGGGACGCCGTGTAGGCAACGTCGAGGTTCCCGCCGGGCGTGCGCAGGATGCCGCGACCGCGCAGGGCCGGTTCGCCCGCGGCGGCTCGGAGCAGATCGATCGGCTTCGCCTGTTCGTCCAACAGCCGTACAACTTCGCCGACGTGCGCGCCGTACGCGTCGGCGAGCTGGATGCCGAGCAGCGCTTCCGCCGCCTCGTTCACATAGTCGACGACGCCGTCCGCAAGGATCGTCAATACCGCCTCGGCGATCGCGCCAAGCGTCGTCTCGAGCTTCTGCTTCTCACCCGCGAGCGCGTCCAAAATCATCTTGCGTGACGTGAAGTCCCGAAAGACGATCACGTGGTGCAGCGCGTCGGACGCCTCGACCGGGGTCGAGACGATCTCGGTCCAGCGCGGCGTCCCGTCGCGCGCATACAGGATCGCCGACGCGCGCGTCGTCATCCGCGCAGCGACTCGGGACCGAAATTGCTGCAGACCGTTACGGTCGGTCAAGGGGCCAAAGAGCATCTCGGCCGGCTGCCCGATCACCTCGTCCCCGAAGTCGAACATCCGGGTGAACTTGCGATTGACCGCGACGATCAGTGACTCATCCTCCGAGCTTGCCGCCGTCGAGAGGATCGCGAAGGCATCGCCCAGCCGCGACATGCTCTCGATGAACCCTTGGAGCTCGCCGGGCCGCTCGGCTGCACCGTTCGCACCGCAGAACGCCCCGATCTCGCAAGCGAGCGCCGCGAGCCCGCTACCGTCTTGCGCTGCGGAGGGCGCCGCGAGAACGAGTTCGCCCGCCGTGCCGTCATTCAGCTCGAGCGGGATCGTCAGCGCGACCCCCAGGTCGCCGGGCGAGCGGCGCGCCGCTGCCACGAGCGCCTGCGCCGCGGGAGCGTCGCAGCCCCACATCGCGATCGGCTCGTCGTCGCCCCTCCGAACCACGATCGCCGCCGATGCCTGCGTGCCCCGGGCGGCAGCTCGCAGCAGCGCGGCTCTCACCTCCATTCCGGTACGCTAGCGCACTTTGGAACAAAGCGCCAGCAAAGCAGGCGTCGGCACGGTTCTCGCTTCCTTGCTTCTGGGTGAAAACCGTTGCATAAATGAACGGTAACCGTTGCGTCGCACGACGGTAACTCGTAGATTTGTTTCAGCACTGGCGAGCGGAACCGAACGCCGTGCCTTTAGTGCACGCTATATCCATCGAGGACGACCAGCGACGCGGATCCGCCGAAGTTGTCGACGATCGGAAACGTACAACTACTCTGGTCATTTCCGATCCAGGAGACGATTCCAAGGCT
>JAQBPL010000157.1 GCA_028287545.1 Vulcanimicrobiota bacterium
ACGGCGCGATGCTGTAGGCCCAGACGTCGAAACCTTGGCGTGCCAGCGCGGCCGAGACGGAGACCATGTTCTGCTCCGCCACGCCGACGTTGATGAATCGCTCTCCGAGCGCCGCCTGCAGCGCTTCCAAGGCCATGAACCCGAGGACGCCGGTCAGAAACACCATGTTCGGGTCGAACGAGCGCGCGACGAGCGCGTCGCAGAGCTGCTTCCTCACGAGCGGTCCAGCTCGTCGATCGCCAGCTCCAGCTGCTGCGCGGAGAGCGGCAGGTAATGCCATTCCATGCGCCGCTCCATGAAGCTCACGCCGCGACCCTTGATCGTCTCCAGAATGACGACGCGCGGCCGATCGGCGACGCGCGCGAGCGCGTCGCGAATCTCCTCCACGTCGTGGCCGTCGACGATCTCGATCTCCACGTCGAACCCTTGCAGCTTTTTCCAGAGCGGCGACATCGACGCGATGTCCTCGGTCGTTCCGAAGCCTTGCCGGTTGTTGTGATCGACCATCACGGTGAGGTTGCCCAGCCGCTGATGCGCCGCGAAGATGAGCGCTTCCCAGGTCGATCCCTCCTGCCACTCACCGTCGGACGTCAGGCAGAACACGCGCGCGTCGGACGACCGCAAGCGGTAACCGAGCGCGGTTCCGGCGGCCAACGAAAGTCCGTGGCCGAGGCTGCCGGTCGCGAACGGGATGTCGTCGATGCCGAGCGCCGGGGGATGTCCCGAGAGGAGCGTCTCGTCGCCGTGAAACGTGCGCAGATCGTCATCGGTGAGCTTGCCGACGCTCCACAGCGCGCAATACAGAGCGCCGGCTGCGTGTCCCTTCGACAAGATGAAGGTATCGCGCTCGCTCAGGAACTCGTGAAAGGTGACCAGCATCGCGTCGAGCGCTGAAAGGTTGCCGCCGATGTGCCCTACGCCGCTGTCGTAGTGCATCTGCAGCAGCCGCTTTCGCACGCGGGTCAACAGCTCGCCGGTGATCTTCTTCTCGATTAACGGATTACTTGGCATTCGGGTCCCGCCCCTTACTTGATACCGAAGATCGCCATGTTGCCGGCCGGGATCGGCAAGAGCATTCCGCCGAGTGCTGCGAGCGGCCCGCGTTCGAGCCGCGCCAGCAATCCCATCTTGATTGCCGCCGGCAAGGGAGACAGCTTCACCCAATACGTCAGGGGGTAGGCGTTCAAGATCGGGAAGACCTCGACCGCTTGGAAACCGCTGCGCTCGAGGAGAAACCGGACGCTGCGGGGCGTGAACAGCTGCACGTGTTCAATGTCGAAGATCGGAGACTTCTCGCCGAGGACCTTCGCACTGAACGCGTCGAGGTTGTGCGCGATGATAAACGCCTTGCCGCCCGGCTTGAGAATGCGATAGATGTCCTGGAGCAGTTTGTGGGGCTCATACACGTGTTCGATGGTTTGAAAGCAGGTCACGAGATCGAAGGTGTTTTCGGCGAAGCGGCTTCCGTCGAACATCTCCTCGCGAATCAGATCGCGCACGTCGTCCCGCGCGAGCCGTACGGGCGCTTGCGACGGCTCGATGCCGACGATCTCGCGAAACCCTAGGCCCCGCAGCTCACGCAGAAACGCGCCGTCGCCGGAGCCGATGTCGAGGGCAGCTCCGGGCTCGAATCCGGCCTTCCGCAAGTACTTGGCGTACGTGCGCGCCGCATGAGCGGATTCGTCCTGCGCTTCGAACGACGCTTCGCGGTATGCCTCGCTCGCCGTCTCCGGCGACGCGACGGGGCTCCCGTACGTCAGGCTGCACGTCGCGCACGTGAGCAGACGAAAGTGCATGTATTCCGGCATCTTGCGCGAGGAGAAGCTGGCTTCGGTCCAGCGGGCCGCGTCGTACGTCGATTCACGAAAGACCACCGAGTGGTCCGACGTCTTGCATATCGGACACGGCCGCTCTTCGAGCTCGATCATGCCGCCGGCCTTGCCTTGTCGGCGACGACGCTGTATCCGAGACAATCATCGCCGCCATCGGACCGCAGTGAGAGATTGCCGATGAGCGCCAGCGCAACGAACGCCGGCGCCAGCGCAAGCCCGATCACCCGGAAAAGCGCGGAACGCAGTCGTGATTTCTCTTGCGGCAAAATGAACCGCGTGCACAGCGCCATGGCTTTGTAGCACGCGACGGTGAGCCCGTTCCCGCGCGCGTGTACGACGACTCCCGTGAAGCCGGCGCCGCTCAGCAAGTGCAGCAGCCCGGAAGGCGTGAAGCGCCAGTAGTCGGCGGGGATGAAATGCCAGCGCGCCGCGAACGGCACCGTGAGGATGAGCCGGCCGCCCGAGCGCAGGCAGCGATAGGCTTCGTGCAGGAATCGATCGGGTTCTTTCACGTGCTCGAGCGTCTCCGTCGCGAGGACCACATCGGCCGACTCGTCGTCGACCGGCCATTCTTCACCGTCGTAGTAGCGTGTCTCCGGGTTGTAATAGCCGAACAGCTGCTGGGCGTCGGCCTTGTCGATCCCGATGTACGTCACCGCTTTCGGCACGAGTATGCGATAGGGCTGCGCACCGCAGCCGACATCGACCAGCGTACCGTGCACTTGCGAGATCTCGCCGCGCAGGTCGCGCCAAATCGTCCCGGATTGCAGGTCGAAGAAACGCCGCACCGGCGTGACATCCGCGCACGCGATCGGCCTCCACGCTTCCTCCGCGGAGGTCCGCTCGACTTGGTTCTTCCGTTCCCGAGACGTCATCGCGAAAGCTGCTCGGTCTACAGCAGGTCCATGTAGTCGCGGCGCAGCGCGCGGAACACGGCGTGCCCCAGCAATGCGGCGGCAGTCGCGACGATCAAGAACACGAGGATCGTTCCGCGGTGAAGCGGTCCGTGCGCCAGCGTGACCTCGCGCAAGGCGGAGATGCCCATCGCGACTGGGTTGAGCGCGATCCAGTGCCGCACGGACTCAGGCACAAGGTCGGCCGGATAGAAGACCGGGCTCGTCATCCAGAACACGAACCCGATAATCGCCCACAAGTACGAGAGATCGCGGAAGAACACGTAGAGCGCTGCCAGCACGAGGCCGAAGCCCGTGACGAGCGCGACGACACCCGCCAGCACGACCGGCACCAACAGGACGCGAACCGGATCGTGCGTCAGCATCGCGGACAGCACGAGGATGACCGGGAATGCCGTGATCGACTGCTGGAAACTATTTGCCGCGATCGAGGCGATCGGAAAGATCTCCGGGTCGATCGCGATCTTGTTCAGCAGGCCGCCGTTCGTGACGACGGCGGCCAGCGCCTCACCCGTCGCTTGCAGGAAGAACGTAGCGACGACGACGCCGAGGAACGCCGAGAAGACGTAGGTCGTCTTCGACCCATAGTACGAGGCGAACGCGGTTCCGAAGATCGTCGTGTAGAGCACGGTCATCAGCAGCGGGTTCGCAAACGACCACATCACGCCGAGCGCAGTCCCGCGATAGCGCGCCTTGAGCTGCCGGAGCGCCGAGATGCGGATCAGGTCGAGCTGACGCCGCCATGGCAATGCGGAAGGCAGAACTCGAGTGTCGAGAGCGGCGGACATCGCGGTTGATTGCCGTGCGGGTCGGCGTCGCTCCTCCACGAAGGGGGGCGGCGGGTGCCCAATCGGGCCGGCGGGATCGTCGCGCGCCAAGCCGGTTGCGGGTTGGCCGGCAGACCGGAGGGACCGAAGCGAGCGACGCCGTCAGGCGACGAATATCTCGCCTTCGGCGACCTCGAAGATGACCGCGTCGTCGACGACGATGACGTCCTCGCCGGTGTACCCGTGAGCAATGATCCACGCCGGTGACGCGATGGCATGGCGCCGGCCGTCGCGGATGAGATAGATCTGCGGATGGCCCGATGTGCCCTGGACGATGATCTCTCCGCGCGAATTGGACCGTGCGAGTTCGACGAGTTCGCCGGCGCCGCGCCGAGCCGCGGTGCTCGATGCCGGATCTCGCAACCGTTCGGCAGCCTGCTCGGTCTCGCCGTTCCACGCCGAGATGGCGGACTTGGCCAGCGTCGCGCGCGCGACGTCCGGCCCGTCGCCCTGCCGCGAAAGCTGGACGTAGAACTCGTAGCCTTCGGTGTCGTGCCACGAGCGTTCGCGCAAAGAGATGAGTCTGAGGCGGTTGAGGTCGTCGGCGACGAGACGGAAGCTGGCCGGCGTGAATGCCCAAGCATGAACGTCGTGGAACGCGCCGTCTTGCGCGATGCTGTCGTACAGGCCGCGCGCTTGTTCGGCCGTATGCAGGAACTTCGGCGCGGAGTGCTCCGCCGTACGGTCCCACGTAATCGCACCGTCGACCGTCGCCGCGTACATGATGTGCTCCACGACGGATCCTGCGGTCGTGCGCGTGTCTCCCGCGACGAAGGCATCGATCAGCCGGCCAAGACCGCTCGGCGGCCGATAGTAGTCGAAGCAGAACCGTTTGTCGGGAATGACGAGCGAGAGGACACCGTCCTCGCTGAGGATCTCCGTGCAATCGTTCAAGAACTGGATGGGATTCGGCACGTGCTCGATCACGTGCGAGGCGATGATCCAATCGTAGCGCTTCTCACCGACGAGCTCGGCATATCGCTGCCCGGACCACACGTAATCGACGGCCTGAATGCGCGACGTGTCGATCCCTTGAGAAGCGAACTTCGCGATCAGCGTATCCCGATCGGCGTGGTCGAGGTGGTCGACGAGGAACTCGTCCTTGCAGGTTATAGGGTTGTAGCCGCCGCCGATCTCGAGGCCGGCGCCGGCGAGGTTCAGGCCCGAGAGAATTCGGTCTCGCCGGTGCGCGATCACGGGGCCAGGATCTCACCTTCCGCGATCTGCAGAATTACCGCGTCGTCCACGACGACCACATCCTTGCCCGTGTACTCGTGACGCACGGTCCACTCGGGCGAAACGATCGCGTGGCGCCGGCCGTCTCGGATGAGATAGAGCTGCGGATGCCCGGACGTCCCCTGCACGATGACTTCTCCGCGCGGATTCGATTGCGCCAGTTCCACGAGATCCTGACCGCTGCGAAAGTTCGCCGTGCTGGGGATGGTCGAGAGGTAGAGGTTCGCCGCCTGCTCCGACGGCCCGTCGAAGCGGATCGCACCGCGGTCCATCCAGATCACCCGGTTGCACGTGCGCGCGACGGTGAACAGGTCGTGGCTGACCAACAGAATGGTGCTGTGCTCGTCCCAAAAGCGGTCGATGCGCGCCGCGCACTTCCTGCGGAACCGTTCGTCGCCGACGGAAAGGACTTCATCGACGAGGAGAATCTCGGGGCGAAACTCGGTTGCGATGGCGAAGCTCAAGCGGGCCGACATCCCGGACGAAAGCGTCTTCGTGGGTTCGTGGCGATGCTCGGCGAGTTCGGCGAAGTCGAGAATCTCATCGACGTGCTGGCGAACGAGCTCTTCCTGATGGCCGAGCAGGACGCCGTAATAGATGATGTTGTCGACGAGCGAAAGCTCCGCATCGAATCCGACCCCGAGCTCGATGAGCGCAGCCAAGGTCCCGTCGACCATCGCGGTGCCGTTCGTCGGCGCGAGGATTCCGGCGATGACCTTGAGCAGCGTCGATTTGCCGCTGCCGTTCGGGCCGATGATCCCCACTTTCTCACCGTGTTCGATGCGCAGGGAAACGCGATCGAGGACCGTTCGGCGCCGAACGCGCCCAACGCGGCCGGAAAGCAATCGAAGCGCCGAGCGCTTCAAATCGTAGTGGAGTTCCTCTTGCGTCCGCCTGACGAGAGTGACGTCCCGCACGGCAATCGCCGCAGGCATCACCCCGATTTCCGTGCCCTCCATGCGGGGCGTGCCGGTTGACTGAACGGCGTTTCCCATGGCATTGAGGATACTCCCCGGCGCAAAGCTTGGCCTCCGGCGCAGCCCCGAACGAAGCGGCCCAACGAGGCGCTCGTTCTCGCTATCCTATGAGAACTCTTAGCGCGCGCCGGGGGCAACGCGACCGCCGTTATCGCTTGAGCCTGCACCACGAGACGTCCCAGTCGGCGACCTCGTAGTTCTTCGACGTGACGTACTGCGAATCGAAGTTCTCGCACGTGCTGGTGCCGGAATGCGCTCGGAGGTACCATCCCTCCATCGGACGCCGCGTCGTAAATCGCTCGAAATAGACCGTCCGGCGCGCAGCGGGAATGACGCTGAGCAGGATACTCGGATTTGCCGGTAACCAACGCTTTGCGGGAATTGCTTGACGGTCGCCGGGCGCCTCGGGCATGAGCGTCAATCCTTCGAAGACCATCGGATCAGATGGCGCCGCGTGCGCTCGGTCGAGCACCGCCATCGCGTTCGGGGGCAGCTGCGGAAGCAATCCCGGGATGCCGGCCTGATAGCCGGCGCGGATTTCGCCGGCGGCGATGGACATCGCGGGCAGATCGCCGACCGTGAGAGCGATGGCGACCGTCAACGGGGCGACGAGAGCGAAGCGCACGTACCGTTCTCCCACGCCGAGCACCCGCTCGCGGTCGAGTACGAACAAGATCGCCGCGATTGCGAGCCAGAGCGGCGTAGAGATATTCGTGACGTTCGAATCGGCGCTCCGCGCGATGAAGTAGCTGGCAGTCGCCCAGATTGCGGCCGCGGCCGCATACAGAAGCGGAATGGCTTGGCGCGGTGCCGCCGAGTGCTTGACGACGAGCACACACGCGCTCACGCACACCGCTAGGCTGAGCACGAGCATCCAGACCGCCCCGAAGCCGCTGATCGGATATGCGCCGAAGCCCTTCCCGTAGCTGAGGCCAAACTCGTAAAACGCGAAATAGTCGGGTCCGTGACCGAGCGCGAACACGTACGTGAGCTGAACGATGAACGCGGCGGCTGCCAACAGCAACAGCGGCAGACACAAAAGGAAGAGTCTCGGCGGACGCGCGAGCGCTCGAATCTGCGCCCAGATCGCTCTCCCGCCGGCGTCAGGGAGAACAAGCGCGGCGAGGCTCGGGATCCAAATGACCGTCACGTAGATGGCACTTTCGGCGGACCAAAGAACCCCGAAAAGCCAGATGACGCTCCCGCCCACGATCGTCCACCGCCGGCTCGCGCGCGCGGCCTTCTTGGCGTAGCCGATCAAAAGGACGAGAATCAGGGCTTCGACCCAGAAGAACCGCAACGCGCCCACGCTGGGATAAAATTGCGGACCGGAGAGATGCGGATACTCCCCGGGGATGAGAAAGACCAAGACGAGCGTCGCGAGAAATGAAAACGCGATCGAGAAACGGCCTACGCGAAGCGAGCGCAGGACGAAAAAGAGCATGCACGCCGACGCGAAAATCAGCGCCGCGTCCAAGACGTACATCGACGTCCAAACGGAGGCGAACGGCATAACCGCGATCGCCAACATGCTGAAAAAACCATACTGCGACGGGACGTCCCACAGGAGCCACCCGCCCTGGCGAACGAGTTCCGCCGGGCCGACGAAAAAGCCCCAGTGATGCGTCGAATTCGCACTGCTGAAAAAGTCTTGCCGGAAGCTCAACAAAACGAAGACGAGCAACGCGAGACCGTCGAGGGCGAGGGCCGCGATCTTGCCGGCGCGGGTGTTTCGCTCCACGGGCGCGCGCAGCGCGTGGACGTTGAGGACCAGAGCGACGGCAAAAACGATCAGTGCGAATCGGCCTGGCCCGGATTGCAATGCCCCGAACAGCCAGGACCCTAACGGCTGCGCCCACGCAATGGTGGCACCGGCGACCCACGACACGAAGATGACGCCCAGGTCGATGAGCGTTGGAGCCGCCTCACCCCGAGGCTTGAACGCGCGCAGGATCAGCCAATGTACCACGACGATGGCGAAGACGTAGTACTCCCCGAGCGCGACGACCGCAATGAGCGCGAGAACGATCGCGAGGGCGGCAGACACCCAAGCCAGGCGGTGCCGCCAGGCTGCCGTCGTGTTGGGTCGTTCCTTCCAAAACGCAGAACTCGCCAGCACGAGCGCTGCGACTCCGACGCAGAGATACGCCCACCACATCGCGCGCGGCAAGCCCTGCGCGAAGAGCGGGCAGGCTGCGGCTTCGAGATGCCCGCCGCACGACGCGACGTAGGAGATCCCGATGACGGCGAGGCCGGTCGCGGCCAGCCCCCCCGAAACCCATAAGATGGCCGGGGCTCGCCCGCGGAAGCCTGCGAAACTCAACTGCAACGCGCTACGACCAAAGGGGCGCGACGAGGCGCTCGTTCTCGCGAATCCACGTGAAAATCTCGGCGAGCGTTTCACGCGGCGACTTGCGCGGGGCCCATCCCGTGTCGGCCGTGATGCGCCGGTTGTCGGTGACGTACAGGCGCACGTCCGAAGGCCGGTTTTCGGCGACGCGTCCGAAGTCGACGCGGTTTCCGGTGATCTCCTCGCACAGCGCCGTCGTCTCCGCCAGCGAAAGGCTCGAGCGCAATCCTCCGCCGACGTTGTACACCCGCCGCGGCAGTTCCGCGATGCGATCCAGCTGCAGCAGTACGAGATCGCACAGCTCGTCGATCGCGATGAAGTCGCGAACCTGCTTCCCCGTTCCGCCGTAGCCGATGTATTTCAGCGGCTGCTTGAAATAATGACGCCCCATCCAGAGCGCGAAGACGCCTTGATCGACTTTGCCCATCTGCCACGGGCCGGTGATCACGCCGCAGCGGTCGATCACGTACCGCAGTCCGTACATGTCGGCGTATTCTTCGAGGATCAGCTCGCAGGCAAGCTTCGTCGTGCCGTACAGCGAGCGCGCACCCGCGAGCGGGAAGTCCTCGCCGATCCCGGCAGGGCCGACCCCGGGGAGTGTCTGGTCCGGGGCGATCGTGAACCGCGTCGGCTCTTCTTCCCACGCAATCGCCTCGAGCGAGGCCACCGGATACACGCGGCTCGTGGAGACGAACACGACGTCGGCCCCGTCGCGGCGCGCGACCTCGAGGAGGTTGACGGTTCCCGTCAGGTTCGTATCGATCACGTATTGTGGCCCGTTCTCGTACGCGGCGAGCACGGCCGGCTCCGCCGAGCAGTCGACGACGAGATCGAACTTCGTGCCCGCAAACGCGAGATCGTCGGGCCGCCGGATGTCCGCGTGCACGAAGTCGATGCGCGCTGCGGATAACCGCGGGAGATTCCATTCCGATCCGCGGCGTTTTAGACTGTCGGCGACGATGATGCGCGCGTCCGGATATCGTGCGCGCAGACGCAGGGCGAGGTTGGAGCCCACGAAGCCGGCGCCGCCGGCGACGAGGACGGACGAATGTGCCATAGCGCGGTACTCCGGGGCTACAGCCCGAGCGCGTAGTTCTCGGTGTCGAGCGTCAGATTTCGGTTGTAGTGCGGATCGGCGACCTCTGAAGTGCGCCACCGCTCGCGCATGAACTGCTGCTCCCGATAGAACCGCTCCAACTTCTCGGGCGTGTTCTCGTGGCCGCGGCTCTTCGATTCGTAGTGGAAGATCTCGACGTGCGGCAGATAGACGTTTTGGTATCCGGCGGCCTGCACGCGCAGGCAGAAATCGACGTCGTTGAACGCGATCGCCAGTTCTTCGTTGAATCCGCCGACTTCCTCGAACACCGTTCGGCGCACCATGAGGCATGCCGCGGTCACCGCCGAGAAGTTGTTCACCGTCTGCAGAGTCCCGAAATAGCCCGGCGCATCGCCCGGGAAGTACTTGTGGCTGTGTCCCGCAACGCCGCCGAGGCCGATCACGACGCCGGCATGCTGAACGGTACCGTCGTCGTAGAGCAGCTTCGCACCGACCGCTCCGATCGACGGGCGCTGCGCCTGTTCCACCATTGCTTCGATCCAGTCCGGCGTGAGGATCTCGGTGTCGTTGTTGAGGAACAGCAGATATTTTCCCGACGACTGCCGTGCCGCATAGTTGTTGATGCTCGAGAAATTGAACGGCACGTCGTGCGCGACGAGCTTGACGCGCCGCGGTTCGCGCTCGGCCCACGCGCCGAACACCCGCAGCGACTCCCGGTCGGTGGTGCCGTTGTCGAGCAGGACCACTTCGATGTCGCCGTACGTCGAGCGCTCGAAGACCGAGCGCAGACAGCGGTCGACGTCCTCGCCGTGATCGCGCGTCGGGACGATCAGGCTCACGCGGCCGGCGTCGCGCAATTCGTACCGCACCGTATACGTACCGGGAAGCCGCTCCGAGCTCTCGACTCGCCCGGGCTCGCCTCGGCGCGCCAGCGACTCCTCGATGGCGCGCACGGCGGCGTCGTACGCGTAGCCTTTCTGCTCGCGCGAGGATGCCGTCGATTCTTCGTGGATCCGCCAATGGTAGAGCACGCGCGGGATGTGCTCGACGCGGCCGGTGCGCTCGGTCGCCCGTAAGATGAGGTCGTAGTCCTGGCTGCCTTCGAAGCCGGGCCGGAAGCCGCCGATCTCTTCGATCAGCGCGCGCCGGTACACCCCGAGATGCGAGACGTAGTTGCGCGAGAGCAGGGAGTCCGGCGACCAATCCGGTTTGAAATACGGATCGCGCCGCCGGCCGCGCTCGTCGAGCTTGTCCTCGTCGGAGTAGATGATGTCGACGTCCGGGCGCCGGTTCACGACGAGAGCGTTTTCGAACAGCGCATCGACGGAGAGGAGGTCGTCGTGGTCGAGCAGCGCGACGAAGTCACCGCTCGCGACCGCGAGCGCGCTGTTGCTGGTCGCCGCGATGTGCCCGTTGGTCTCCCGGAAGTGGAGCTTGATGCGCGGGTCGTCCGCGGCGTATTCTTCCAGCACTTTGCGCACGTGCGGCTTGCGCGAGGCGTCGTCCGCGATGCACAGTTCCCAGTCGGGATACGCTTGCAGCTGCACCGACTCGATCGCCGCGCGCAGATACTCTTCCGGCGTCTCGTAGACGGGCATCAGGACGCTGAAGGTCGGCCGCTCGGTGAGCAGCGGCAAGAGGTCGCGCATCCGCCGCACGTCGGACGGACGAACGCGGTGCTCGAGCACCCAGCGTTCGTAAGCGGCGTCACGTTCCCACGCGTCGCCGGCTTCGTCAACCTCCGGAACCCAGTACGGCTGCGCGCCGAACGGGTGCATGCGCAGGCGCTGCTTGAGGGTGAACCAGGCGTTGCGCACCCTCCAGAACTTGCTCGTTTGCATCGAAGCGAGCAGCGTGCGCGCCTCACGGAGAATCGGCTGCGTGCGCGCGATGTGCGCCCGCGCCCGCGCGAGTTCCGCCTGCGCTTCCTGGCGCTCCCGCTCGGCTGCCCACGCGGAGATCTGCATCTCCGTATTGCGGACGTGCAGGGCGCGCAAGCGCGCCTCCGCCGCGAGCTGCGCGCGCGTCGCGGCGGCTGCAACGGCACGGACCCCTTCGATATCGGCTGCGAGCTGCTCGCTAAGCGCACGCCACCGCTCGCTATGCGCGCCGGTATGCGTCGGTACGTTCGATGAAGCGGCTACGCGTTCGTCAGTGTCCATACATGAGGATCGGAAGGCCGCCGGTTACGCGGCGTACAAGGGATCGCCTCGCCTTTCTGGCCGACGATGAGGAATTCCGTCTCTCCCCCTGTTTTCAACCCGCGCAACGTCGTTGCGACCACGCGCGGCGAGATCGACGTGTTCGACTGGGTCGACGGACTCTGCGGACTTCTTCCGCATGTCGGACGCCCGCGCGTCCCAAAGGGTGCGCCGCTCGTCGTCTCCGGCTGGGCCGTCGACCCGACCTCCGACGAGCCGCCGGCCGCCGTGGCGGTCGTGCTCGACGACGGCCCGGCTTCGCCGGCGGAATCCGGGCTGGACCGCTCCGACTTGCGAGCGGAGCTGGGTCCCGGAACGCCGCAGGACATCGGCTTTCGGGCGGTCGTGCCGATCGAACACCTCACCCCCGGCGGACACGCGCTCCACGTTTACGTGCTGGGCGCGGACGGTGCATGGTACGACGCTGCGGAGCGGTCGTTCTGGGTGTACGCGAGCGTCAAACCCGGTTTGGAGGCCCACGCCGGTTCGGCACGCGTGTTCTTCGACCACGTCGAGGACGTTCCGATCGCCGGTCCGCGCGGACCGCTCGACGGCGTCGTGCCGCAGGGGGACGTCGCCGTCGTGATGGGGTGGGCGATCGACCGCGACGGCGAGCGGGCGCCTGCGGGAGTCTGCGCGATCGACGCGGCCGGGCGGACCTGGAGCGCTCCCTGCGACGTGCGCCGAGCGGACGTGCGCGGGGCGATCGGGGCCGCGACCGACTACCTCGGCTTCGAGATTTCGATACCGACCGAGGCACTCAGCCGCGGCCCCAATCGCTTCGCGCTTCAGGCGTTCGACGCCGACGGACGGCGCTACGGGCGGTCGGTCGCCGCGGACTTCGACGTGGCGGCCGAGATGCGCTCGTTTCCTAGGTTCGCGCACCGTACGGACGAGCGCGTCGACGCCATGGTTCTGTTCACAGGATCCGGGCAGTCGACCCTGCTTGGGCCGCGCGCAGTGATGGAGTGGGAGCGCGGGGAGGTCTGCTCGCTGGAGGGTTGGGCGCTCGTCGGAGAGGAGCCGTCGGCGCAGATATTCCTCGAACTGCGCCCGCCGGGAGCGGCGATGCTGCCGTTGCGGTACCAAACGATCTCCGGCTTTGCGCGGAAGCGGTCGCCGCGCGCTCTCCCCGTGCCGCCGCGCGATGATGCCTGGTTCGCGTATGCGATCGACACGTCGAACCTCACGCCCGGAACGTACGCGCTGCGCATCGCCGTCGTGCGTGCCGGTCGCTGCTTCTACGCGCGCGGTGAACTCGGGAGCGTGCGCGTCGTCGAGCCGGCCGGCTCTTCGCCCGCGGCGCGGCGCTTGTAGTCGCCGCGCGAAAGCCACTTCTCGATCAGTGCGTAGAGCAGGATGAAGAGATAGCGGCTGCCCATCTCCTTGATCTTGAACTTCGAGACCCCGCCTTTACGGTTGTACCAGCTGGTCGGGATCACCGTCCACGAGTAGCCGCGGACGATCGCCTTGAGCGGCAGCTCGACGGTGATGTTGAAATGGTGCGAGAGAATCGGACGCACGCCGTCGATCACCTCACGCCGATAGCATTTGAACGCGTTCGTTACGTCGTTGTAGCGAATCCCCATGAGGGCGGCGACGAACACGTTGGCGACGCGGTTCAGCGCCAGCTTGAGCCAGGGATACTCGACGACGTTCGCGCCGCGCGTGAAACGCGACCCGAAGACGCAGTCGTAGCCGCGCTCGATGCCGCGCCAATAGCCGACCACGTCGCCGGCATCGTCAGAGGCGTCGGCCATGACGATGCACACCGCATCGCCGGCGAAAGCGTCGAGCCCGGTGTGGATCGCGTTGCCGAAGCCGTTCCGGCGCAGGTTCGGAACGCACCGCACCGGCGGCCACCGCTCGGCGACGCCCGCGACCACCTGGGCCGTGCGGTCCGTCGAGTGGTCGTCGACTACGACGATTTCGAAGGGGATGTGCTCCGCCGTCAACCGTTCGGCAAGCTCGACCAGCGTCGGCTCGATGGTGTCTTCTTCGTTGTGCGCCGGGATGACGACGGAAAGCACGCTACACCTTGGCGCGTTCTTCGTCGGCCAGCCAGCGCTCGACGTTCTTGGCGTACATCTCCTGGGTCAGCGAGCGAAGGTCGTACTGCTGCTTCCAGCTCGGGTAGTGCGCGCGGAACTTCGCCATGTCGCTGATGTACCAGATGTGATCGCCGATGCGATTCGTGTCGGTATACGTCCAGTCGAGCTTGCGGCCCGAGATCTCTTCGCAGAGCGCGATCGCCTCGACCATCGAACAGTTCGAGAACCGCGTCCCGCCGGCGTTGTACACCTCGCCGCTGCGCGGGTTGCGGAACACCTCGTCGAACGCGGAGACGAGATCGTGCGAGTGGATGTTGTCGCGGACCTGTTTGCCTTTGTAGCCGAAGACTTGATAGGGCTGACCGGTCACCGTGCACTTGAGCAGGTACGCGAGAAAACCGTGCAGCTTCGTGCCGGAGTGGTTGGGTCCGGTGAGGCAGCCGCCGCGAAACACGGCCGTCGGCATCCCAAAATACCGGCCGTACTCCTGCACGAGGACGTCCGCGGCGACTTTCGATGCGCCGAAGACCGAGTGCGTCGACTGGTCGATGCGGAGATTCTCGTCGATGCCTTCCCAGTAGGGATGCGCGCGATCGATTTCCCAGCGCGTCTCCTGCTCGATCAGCGGGAGCTCGTTGGGCGCGTCGCCGTAGACTTTGTTGGTCGACGTGAAGATGAAGACGGCCTTGGGCGCATGCTTGCGCGTCGCCTCGAGCACCGAGAGCGTCCCGTTCGCGTTCACGGTGAAGTCCATGATCGGATCGCTGGCGGCCCAATCGTGCGACGGCTGCGCCGCGGTATGGATGACCAGCGCGATGCGCGTGCCGAAGCGGCCGAACAGCTCGTCCATCGCCGCGGTGTCACGGATGTCCGCCGCGACGTGCGTGTACTGCTTGGGGAAGCGCGCTTCGAGCGAGAGCCGGTTCCACTCGGTCGATGCATCCGCACCGAAGAAGCGCTGGCGAAAGTTGTTGTCGATCCCAACGATCTCGTGACCCGCTTCGGCAAAGTAGGCGACCGCTTCCGATCCGATGAGACCGGCCGAACCGGTGACGATGACAACGGACATGGGGTTGTGCTGATCTCCTTAGCATCGACGCGTACGCCGGGGCAGGTGTGCGGCGAACAGCGTCGTTTCTGCGACGCCGCACCGATCTCCACCCGCCGCCCGTCGCGGCGGGGGGAAGGCCGGCGCGCCGACGCGTACGGGTGGCGCAGTGACCGACCGCTTCGACCCCGTCGTGCGTGGCCTCGTCGGCGTCGGCATTACTGCCTGCGTCGTGACGGCAGCCGTCATTCGTCCCGCAGCCCTGCCGCCGGAGGCTCGCTCGGCGTGGCTTCCCGCCGCAAGCCGCGTCGCGGCGGTGGACGCCCCCTCGAACGCGCACCTCAAGGGGCACACGTTCGCGCTCGACGTCGTGACGATCGGCTCGCGTACGCTGCCGTATCAAGATCAACCGTATGCGATCGAGCGCGGCGCAGCGCTTCAAATCCGCGGTTGGGCGTTCGATCCGGCGCTGCGGCGCACCGCCGATCGCGTCGCGGTCCGCACCGACGCGGGCCCGTGGAAGTATGCGACGTATCACGTCGCTCGCCCCGACGTCGCGGCGGCGCTCGGCGTACCGCGCGCCGCGGACTGCGGGTTCCTCGTCACGGTTGCCACCGGCGGTCTTGCGCCCGGTCAGCACACGATCGAGATCGCGACGGTCACCGGCGGGACCCGGATCCCGCTGACCGACGCTATTCGCGTGATCCTCAGCGCTCGCTGAAGAGGCCGGCGCGTATTTGGGCGAGCTCGCGCAGCAAGCCCTCCTCCGAAATCACGTCCGGATAGAGCAGCGGCAAGGCCCGCCGATCGCCCGCCGCGAGCATGGCGCGCGCCGCGCGCAGATGGACGGTGGTCCCGTGCCACTGCTCGTTGCCCGAATACGACTGCGTGAGCGATGCGACGACCACGACGAGGGCAGCGGGAAGTCCCGCGAAGAGCACGCTGCGGCTGCCGCGCGGGATGGCGACAAACGTGGCCGCGACGACGGAGATCCAACCGAGCGCGGCGATCGACGTGTACCGGCTCGCTTCCGCTTGCGCGAGCCCGAACGCCGCCCTTCCCGACGCGGTGACCAGCGAGCACAGCAGCGGGTAGGTCGCGATCGCCAGCCAAGGCGCAAGCCGGACCCGCAGCGCCAGAGGACCACGCAACGCTGCCGCGGCGAGTGCGCCCAGCCACAGGCACCACACGATGCCGGCCTGCATCGAGGCGTCGACCCCGAACGATGCCGCGAGCGGCGCGCCGAGATAGACGACCGCGTAGCGCGCGAGCAGCCCGACGTGCGCAAAGCCGACATGGCCGACGGCGGCGTCTTGCGGCGATCCCGGGTGAACGACGAGGACCACGAGGAGCGCCGCGAGGAGCCAGCCGACCGCGGTCGGGAGCACGCGCCGCGCCGCCAGCACGATGGCGACGAGCCCTGACGCCCACACGACGAGCCCCTGCGACGAGCTCAGGCTCGCCACCGTCGCGGCGAGAACCGCGATCGCCACGTCGCGCACGGTCCGGTGGGGCCGCGAGAGCGCCCAGACCGCGACGACGAGGCCGAGATCGCAGAGGAACCACGCCATCTGAAAACCCCACGACAGGTTCTCCCACTGCGAGAGGCCGAGCAGCAGAATCGTCGCGACGAGGAAGGTCACCCCGACGCGCGCCGCGGGGACGGTTCGCCGGATCAGGGTCCAGATCAGAAATTGGGTCACCGCCAAAAGCAGCAGCGAGACGACCTGCTCGCGCACGACGCTCCAGCCGCGAAGCGCATCGAGTCCCACGACGAGCAGGTTCGGGACCAGCATGCGGTGCTCGTTGTGTATCGCCCACAGCTGCGACCACCCGAGCGTGTTCGTGTGGGCGGCGTAGATGAGGTACGCCCATCCCCATTCGTCCCAATAGGGGACGTCGACCGCGCGCCGCAGGACCAGCGCGAGGAGCGGCAAGATCCCGAGCGCGGCGATGACCGCCGGCGCGAGCACGAGACGAGCCGGGCGGTCCAGCCCCGTCAGCACGGCGCTGCGGCGGCCGGCCAAGAGCGCGGCGCCGAGTCCGAGCAACGCGAGGACGCCGAGAAGGGGGTGGGTGAGGGGCGAGAGCGGCCACCTCCACCACACCACCACCGGGGCGGCGATGACGAGTCCCGGAAGCACGACGAACGCCCCATCGGCGAAGAATGGGATACGCCGGCTCAGCGCGAGGCCGGGAAGCAGCAGGATGCACGCGGCCAGGGCAACGGCCCCGACCAGACGTGCAAGATTCTGCAATGCGTCGAGCACCGGGTTCGGCGCCGGACAAGGGAGCGAAAACCCGAGCCAATACGACGGCGAACCGTCGACCGCGACGACGCGAAACGTCGCGCCGGGACTCTGCGGCAGGTTCACCGCCACGGGAAACCATGCTTCGCCCGGATTTCGGCTCGTCACCGGGATCGAGAGCGTTCCGTTCGCACCGCGGACTTCCAGCGTGAGCGACATGCCGGGGCTCGCGGGATATCCCGAGACGTAGACGAGCACACGGGTCGGCGCAGCATACCACGGCGTCGCCATCGTGCCGCGCGACTCGTTCCTGCCGCCGAACCAAGAACCGTAGGTCGGAACGCTGGCGGGGACTTGCTGCGGCGGCGTCGTCGAATACACGGCTCCGCGCGCGAAACCGCTTCCGGCGGGGATCGCCGCGCCGAGCGGAACGACGGGGCGGGCATGCGGCGCCAACCACACGCTCCATACCACGAAGAGCAGCGCGATCGCGATCACGATCCTCTCCGCGAGCTTCAGCGGAACCGTGCGCGTCACGCGCATCGCGCAAACATCGTAAACGTCACGGCAGGCGCCTTTTCCCCTCCGTGCGGCTCGATCCCCTAGCGCCGGACCTCTCGCTCGCCGTCTCCGGTGATGGAGTGCACGCGCCGAATATGCCACATCTCTGACGCCGTCGCGGCATCGTGCCGCTTCGAACCGAACCGGCTCCGGGGACCGAGGGGAGTAACGCATGTCATCCGCGGGACCCGAAGCGCAGACGCTCGCACGCCTATACGAAAATCGCTTCAGCGGCGAAGCTCGACGTTCGAAAGACCAGTTGTGGCACGTCCTGGTCGAACATTTCCTGCAGCGTTTCATCCCGCCGAACGCCGTGATCGTCGACGTCGCGGGCGGCTTCGGCGAGTTCGCCGGTCACGTACGGGCGACGCGCAAAATCGTCGTCGATCTCAACCCGGATGCCGCGGTGGGCAATCGTCGCGACATCGAGTTCCGTTCCGGCGACGCGCTGCGTCTGCACGAGCAGACCGACCTGCTCGGCATCGCCGACGTCGTGTTCGTCTCGAACTTCTTCGAACACCTCGCTTCGTCGTCCGAACTGCTCGCCGTCCTCGCCGGGATTCACGCGCTGTTGAAACCGTCCGGCACGCTGCTGGTGATCCAGCCGAACTTTCGGTACGCGTACCGCGAGTACTACGACTTTCTCGACCACTCGCTGCCGATCACGCACCGCTCGCTGGACGAAGCGCTCAAAGCGTCGGGCTTCGTCGTCGACGAGCTGATCGCGCAGTTCCTGCCCTTCACGACGAAGGGACGCCCGTCGTCGCCTGCGCTGCTGCGTGCGTATCTCACCCTGCCGTTCCTGTGGCGCTTCTTCGGCGCCCAGATGTTCGTCCGCGCGCACCGGGCGGCGAACGCATAACCGCGGCCGGGATCGCCGCCTGACACCTTCTTCACCAGGGAGCGGGACGTTCGAACCGAACCGGCTCGCGTGCTCGCATTCGTGACCGGTGCCGCGGGATTTCTGGGGTCCCACCTCTCCGACCGCCTCCTGCGCGACGGTTGGTCCGTCGTCGGCGTCGACAACTTCGCGACGGGCGATCCGCGCAATCTGCACGAGGCGAACGCCGGCGATCGTTTCACCTTCGTTGAGGCGGACGTCTCCGAACCGTGGACGGGGTGGACGGCGCGGCTCGGTTCCGCACAGCGCGTCCCGGACGTCGTGCTGCACCTTGCCTCACCGGCCTCGCCCGTGCACTACGAACGCCTTGCGCTCGAGACGCTAGCGGTCAACGGCCTCGGCACGATGCACGCGGTCGCCTTCGCGCGTGAAGCCGGCGCGAAGCTCCTCTACGCGTCGACGAGCGAGAGCTACGGCGACCCGCTCGAGCATCCGCAGCGCGAGACCTACTGGGGCAACGTCAACCCGGTCGGCATCCGCTCGTGCTACGACGAGTCGAAACGCTTCGGCGAGGCGTACGTCACGACGGCGGTGCGCAAACTCGGGATCGACGCGCGCATCGTGCGCATCTTCAACACCTACGGGCCGCGCATGCAGGCCGGCGACGGACGCGTGATCCCGAACTTCTGCGTGAGCGCGCTCCGCGGCGAAGCGCTCACCGTCTACGGCGACGGGTCGCAGACGCGCAGCTTCTGCTACGTCGACGATCTGATCGACGGAATCGTGCGCCTCGCGACGCGGCCCGGCCTCGGCGGACGCGTGGTGAACGTCGGAAATCCCGACGAATACACGATCCGCGAGTTGGCGGAGATTACCGCCCGGCTCGCCGGCGTCCCGCTGCACACCGAGGATCGCCCCCTGCCGGCGGACGATCCCACTCGGCGGCGGCCGGACATCACGCTCGCGCGCGAGCTCCTCGATTGGCAGCCGGCGGTTCCGCTCGAGATCGGACTCGCTCGCACGCTGGATTTTTTCCGCCTCACGCGTTGAGCAGGCCGACGGCCGACCACTCCCCGGATCCCCTGCCTTCGTCTTCGAGCAGGACGGTGAAGTCGTTCGGCAAGCGGCGATTCGAGAAGTCGAGCTCGATCCACTCGGGCGCGTTCGGGAGGACCGTGTCGAAGCGCGCCGGCGCGGCCCCTTCCACGATGATTCGTTGGCGGCGAGCGACCGGGGAGCGGTAGAGGATGCGGTCGCCGCGGTGAAGCCGCAGTTTCAACGCGCCGGTATCGGCGCCGCCCGATCGGTACGATCCGATGACGACGAACCCGGGCAACAAGCTGTGCTGAACGTCCGTCCCGTTCCAACCGTTCGAGATGACGGCGCGGGCCGAAGCGAACGAAGCGTACGCGCCCGGCGGCGGAGGATCGTGCGTGACAAAGGGCGGCACCAGCGCCGCATCGGCCGGCGCGAAACGCGCCAACAGATCTCGCGACGCGAGGATGCGGCAATGCGCTCCGCTCAACTGCAGCGCCCATGCCGACGCCGCCCGCCCGTCGAATTCGATCGGTATGCTGTACACCTCGGTGTCGCCGACTTGCGCGCAATTCGTCACGTTCGCGAGCCAACGCAGATCGTCGTGCGGCCGGCTCAACGAGGGAATCGCGTTCAGCACGGCCAGCCCTACGAACGCGGCGGCGGTCCATCGAACGAACGCCCCCCGGCCGAGGAACGCGATCTGCAGCAGCAGCCACGCCTCGAAGACGAAGGGGTAAAAGAAGTACCGCGGCCCGGTGAGCACCGGGTCCAAGATGAGAATCGGCGCTCGCGCGGCCGAAAGTGCGATCGACCCGAACAGCAGATAGAGGAGAGCGACCAGGATCGCGACATGTCGGCGGCCCGTTCGAAGCGCGACGGCGATGAGCGCCAACGTTGCGATCGCGACGCCCCATTCGACGACCGCAGCGAGCTGCGGCTGCGCGCGGCCGAAGCTTCCGGCGACGTAGTTCCCAAAAAACATCGGGAGCGCCGCGAGCAAGGCGGATGTGCCCGGCAGGCTCGTCTGGGCCACGACGTGGGACTGCACGAGCGCGGCGATCTGCGCCGCCGCACATGCCGTCGCGGCGATCGCGACGATACGCTCGGCTATGTCCCTTCGCCAAATCGCGGCGCGGCACAAAAACAGCGGGAGCACCAGCAAGATGAGCGGTGACGAAAGACCGCCGACGACGACGAACGCGACGCGCCACGCGGTTGCGCCGCCGTGCGGCCGCCAGAAGGCCGCCGCGACGATCAAGAGGCCTGCCCACCAAAACGTGTAGAGCGGGAGGCCGAAGACTTCCGGATCGCTCGGAACGAGCCCGGCCGTGATTGCGAGCAGCACCCCGCCGCGCAAAGCGAGCGGGGAAACGGAGATCGCGATCAGCGCCGCGATCGTAAACGCCCACGCGAGGAGCGTGCTGATCAGCGGATAGTACGAGACGGAGATCGAGAGCGCAAGAAACGTGATGGTGCGCGGGATGACGAGCAGATAGCCGTTCAACGGCCAGAGGATCGATGCGGGACCGGCCTGGATGAGGTCGCGCATGATGACCAAACCGTCTTCATCCCAGACTTGCGGATGGAGCAGTTGGGCCGAACGGCGCGCGTACAGGATCAGAAAGAAGATCAGCGCATACGAGAGCAGCTTCAGAATCGTCGAGCGGTCGATCCGGCCGGCGGCGCCCGTTGCGGGCACGCTGCTCATTGGGAAGCCGTGGGTGTCGCTTGAAGCCGGCCCGGCCCGGACGCTGGAGTATCTCCGAACGGCGTCTGCGCGCGCCCGAACGTCGTCAGCGCGATCAGCGCCAGCCACACGACCCCCGCGGCGATCAGCACCGGTGCGGGTTCGGCGCCCACCATCCAGACGAGCGAGAAATCGACCGCGGCGATCGCGGCGACCAGCGCGGTGGACCAGCGCGCAGACGTGGCTGCGATGCTGCCGGCGAGCATCAGCAGCACCATCGTGAGGTAGGAGCCCACGTGGACGACGTTGTCGGTCCACATCGCCAGCGCCCAAAAGATCAGCCCTCCGATCCCGACGGCGCCGAGCCATCGCGCCCCGCGGAGCAGCGGGTCGCGCGAC
>JAQBPL010000171.1 GCA_028287545.1 Vulcanimicrobiota bacterium
GGCGTCGTCGTCGATGACCGGCGGGCGGCGCGTCTGGGGCGCCGTTGCGCACTGCGCCGGGTCGCGAGCGCGATTGCGCGGCGCATCGTGCACGCGCGCTGGCGCGTCGGGCGCCTGCACACGGCGCCGTCGGCACTCCTGCGCGGCGAGCCCCCCGTGGTCGCGTGGCTCGATCTCCCGCGCGGACGGTTTTGGGCCGATCCGTTCCCGCTCGTGAGCGGGGGGCGGGTCGAGGTGCTGCTTGAGGGCTACGACTACGCGCGCGACCGCGGCTACCTCGCGCGCGCGCCGCTGAAGGGAGATTTCATCGCGGGGCCCGTGCGCGATCTCGCGCGGCCGACGTGCCATCTGTCGTATCCCTTCGTCGTCGAAGACGGCGCGGAACGGTACATCGTTCCGGAAGAGTCGCAACGCCGCCGCGTCGCGCTCTATGCCGTCGACGGCGAAGGCCTGCGCGAAGTGCGCGTGCTCATCGAGAATTTTGCCGCCCTCGATCCGACGCTGATCCGTCACGCCGGACGCTGGTGGCTCTTCGCGGGCGACGCGGAACGCGACGCGAACGCGGCGCTGATGCTGTTCCACGCGGCGTCGCTCAACGGGCCGTGGGAGCCGCACCCGCTCAACCCGATCGTGCGCGACGTCCGCTGCGCGCGGCCCGCCGGGACACCGTTCTTCCACGACGGCGTGCTCTACCGTCCGGGGCAGGACTGCTCGACCGAGTACGGAGCGCGCGTCGCGCTCGCACGAATCGACGTGCTCACCACGGAGGGGTACCGCGAGACCGTCGTGGCGCACGTCGGGCCGCCGGCGCGCGGCCGCGGCCGGCACGGCCTGCACACCTTTGCGCTGCGCGGCGGCGTCTGCCTGGTCGACGGGAAGGATCTGGTCTTGGATCCGGCTGCGACCTGGGCGCTGCTGCGCCTCGACCTGCACCGCTTGCTGCGTGAACCGAGCGCCCTCGCGCCGCGCATCACTTCGGCCACGGAGGCCCGGCTTCGTTCATGAACACCCAATCACACGTGCCGCTCGTCTCGATCGGTCTACCGATTTACAACGGTGCGCGGTTCATGCGCGAGGCGGTCGATTCGATCCTCGCCCAGACGTTCACTGATTTCGAGCTGATCGTCTCCGACAACGCGTCGACGGATGCGACGCAGACGATCGCGGAAGCGTACGCGGCGGCAGATCAGCGCGTGCGTTACTACCGCAACGAGCGAAACATGGGCGCGTCGTACAACTACAACCGCGTCACCGAACTGGCGCGCGGGAAGTACATTCGTCACGCGGCGCACGACGACGTCCTCGCGCCGGAGAACCTGGAGCGCTGCGTCACGGTGATGGAGGCCGACGACGCGGTTGCGCTCTGCTATCCGCAGATGAGCCGGATCGACGAGAACGGCGCGGTGATCGATACCTTCACGGATAGCCTCGATCTGCGCGACGCCGATCCGGTCGTGCGCTGGCGGCGCTTTCACCGCTCGTGCGACGACGGGTCGATGTGCGATCCGGTGTTCGGACTTTTTCGCGGCTCGGTCCTGCGAGCGACGCCCGTGCTGGGACGGTTCGCGGCAGCCGACGTCGTGCTGCTCGCCGAAGTCGCGCTGCGCGGGCAGATCCACGAGGTTCCCGAGGTGCTGTTCTTCGAACGCTGGCATGCCGGAACGTCGGTCAATGCGAACCCGACGCCCGACGACCGCGCCGCCTGGTTCGATCCGGCGGCGCGCGGACGCTGGGAAAACCATCTTCCTCATTATCGCTGGCTGCGCGAGTATCTCGCGATCCTCGCTCGCGTCCCGCTCTCACCGCGGCAGAAGGCCGCCTGCGCGGCCGTGCTGATCCCGTGGCTCTGGAAGAACAAGCGCGGCCTCGTGCTCGGTCCCGCGGCCCTCGCGATGCGGTTGGCCGGCTTCGAGAAGCTGGCGGTGCGGACCGCGACCCGCTACCTATGAGCCGGGACGCCTGCGACGTAACGGTCGTCGTTCCCGCGTTCGAGAGCGCGCGTTGGATCGCGGCCACGATCGCGTCGATCCGCGCGCAGACCCTCGCGCCGCGCGCGATCGTCGTCGTCGACAACGGTTCGCGGGACGATACCGCCGCGGAAGCCGCGCGGGCCGGCGCGCAGGTGATCCTCACGCCCGGCGGCGGCCCGTCGCGCGCGCGCAACGCGGGGATTCGCGCGGCGAGTTCGGCGTGGATCGCGTTCTGCGACGCCGACGATCTGTGGGAACCGCAGAAACTGGAGCGCCATGCCGCCGCCGCGCAGCGCTGCCCCGACGCCGTCGCGACGTTCAGCGATTGGCGCAGCTTCGACGACCAGGGGTTCCTGCACGAGACGACGCTGTGCAACGATCCCGCGTATCGGAGCGTGCGGCGAACGCGCGTCGCGCCCGGGATCGTGCACCTCGAGCGGGCGTCGCTGCAGCGCAGCTTCTACCGCTCGATGTTCGTGCTCACTTCGGCGGCAGTGTTTCGCCGCGACGCCTTGGCGGATGCCGGCCTCTTCGACGAGCGGTTGCGCATCGCCGAGGACTACGATCTCTTCCTGCGCGTGTTCGCTCTGGGCACCGCCGCCGCGATCGAGGAACCGCTGGTGCGCTATCGCCGCCACGCGCACGGCATCTCCGGCGACGGCCTCGTGAACGCGGCCGCTCACGCCGACTTGTGGCGCATCATCGAAGGGTCGCCGGAGCGCTATCCGCCGGGTGCGCTCGCGTTCGTCCGTCGCGATCGCATCGTGCGGCCGCGGATCGCCGGCGAGTTCGCCGCGCGTCGCGGCCGGTTCGCCGAGGCGTGCGCACTGCTGGGACCGTCGCTGCGCTCACGGCCGACGGTGCGCGCCGCGCTCTGGTACGGCATCAGTCTCGCCTGCGACAATCCGGCCGCGCGCCCCGCGTTCGCGTTCGCGCGCCGCACCTGGGCACGGCGGCCGTGGCGCTACGCCGGAGCTCGATCGTGAGGATCACCAGTTTCATGCACGAACCTGCACTTCCGCGCACGGCGCGGCTGACCGGCGCGAGCGACCCGGCTTCCGTCCCCGGCGCGCTCGGCGACGCCGACGCGATCTGGCCGTTTTTCGAAGTGCTCGGCCGGCGCCGCTGGCTCGTGCTGGGAATTTTCGTGCTCACGCTCGCGACCGTGGCCGCGCTTACCCTCATCGCCCCAAAGGCGTACACGACGCACGCCGAGCTGCTGGCGGGTGCGTCGGGGGGCAGCTCCGATCCGTCGGCGCAGACGACGCTGCCGGTGCTCAATGCGCTGCTCGCGGCCTCGAACACGCAGTCGTCGGAGACGTACATCGAGATGCTGCGCGGAACGCCGGTCGTCGCCCGCACGATCGCCGACTTACGGCTCCCGATCAGCCCGCCGAAACTCCTCGAACACATCGTCGTAAAAGCGATCCCGAGCACGTCGATCGTAGACCTCGCGGTTACCTGGGGCGATGCAGCCGGTTCCGAGCGCATCGCGAACGGGCTCGCCGCCTCGATCGTCGCATTTCGGCGCGATCTCGTCGCGGGTCAGGCCACCACGGTGATCGCGGAGCTCGACCGCCAGCTTCCCCCGGCGGCGACGGCCGTGCGCGTGGCCGCGGACCGGCTCGCCCGCTATCAAAGCGGTGTCGGGATCGCGGACGCCGCGGCGCAGACGCAGAGCACGCTCGCGGCGGCGGCGGCGCTGGACCAGAAGGCCGCGCAGGCGCAAGTCGACGAGCAGCAGACCGCGGCGCAGCTGCGCGTCGTCGAAGCGCAGCTCGCGCGCACGCCCGCGAGCGTCGCGAACGGCGGATCGACCCAGCCCAACCCGATCGCGGTGCAGTTGCAGACGCAGCTCGCGCAGGTCAACGTGCAGCTGCAGACGGCGCTCAAGGAGTACACCGACAGCCATCCGACGGTCCGCAACCTGCGCGCGCAGCAGCGCCAGCTGCAGGACGAACTTTTGCATCAGCCGGAGACGACCGTGGCGTCGCGGACGACGATCGCGAACCCGATCGCCCAGCAATTGGCGCAATCCGCGCTCACCTTGCGCTCGCAGGGCGCCGCCGCCAAAGCGCAGCTCGCGACGATCCGCATCCAGCGTGCCGTGCTCGCGAACCGTATCCGCACCTTGCCGGCCCAAACCCAGCGTCTGGCGAAGCTGCAGAGCGACGCCAAGACCGCGCAGTTCGTCTACAGCGCGCTGCAGCAGAAGCGCAGCGACGCGGCGATCGCCGCCACGACGACGCTCTCGGACGTCACCTTGATCCAACCGGCGTCTGCCGCCGGGGCGGTCGTATCGCCGAGTCTGCTCTTCAACCTCGTGATCGGAGCGATCGTCGGGCTCGTGGTCGCGCTGGCGGGAGCCGTGGTCGTCGATTTCCTCGACGGCAGCGTGAAGACCGAGGACGACGTCGAAGCGCGGCTCGCGCTGCCGGTGCTCTCCACGGTGCCGCTCCTGGGCTCGGGGAAGAAGCCGCCCGCGAAGTGGATCGAGTCGTTGATGATCGAGTCGATCCTGCAATTGGTGACGTCCCTGCGGTACGCGTCGAGCGAGGGGCTGCACACCGTCGCATTCACCAGCGCGTCGCCGGGCGAAGGGAAGTCCACCGTCGCGATGGCCGCCGCGATCGCGTACGCATCGATCACGCCCCGCGCGCTCATCGTCGACGCCGACCTGCGATGCGCGACCCTCCATCGCAATCTCGGGCTGCCGAACGATCTCGGGCTCTCCGACGCGCTGGTGGGGAACGCGTCGTTCCGCGACGTCGTGCGGCCGACCAAGCACACGGGGCTGGACGCCGTGACCAGCGGAACCAAGACGCCGAACCCGGCGGGCCTCCTGCAGTCGCCGGCGTTCGGCGCGTTTCTCGCCGAGGCGCGGGAGGAGTACGCGATGGTGGTCGTCGACGCGACCGCTTGCGGCGGCATCGTGGATGCGTCGCTCATCTGCTCGCGCGTCGACGGCACGGTATTCGTCCTCGCGCGCAACGAAACCGACGTACGCGCGGCGCTGCGGGCGATGCGGCGTCTGCGGGGCGCCGGCGTCGTGAACCTGCTCGGCGCGGTGCTCAACAAAGTCGTTCCCCGCAAGTCGGAGATCGGTCCGTACGGCGTGGTCGCGGCCGACGGTTCGCGCGTTCTGCCGCTGCCGCCGACGCGGCGCGGCGACGGAGGCGGTCCCCGCGTCGCGACGGACCGATGAGGCCGCGGATGCGGTCGGGCGGACTCCGCATCGTGCACCTCGTCGACGTGATGGGGACGACGCACCTTTGGGGCAAAGAGCGCGCGATCGCCGCGCTGATGGGGCAGCAGCGCCGGGCGGGGTTCGCGACGCGGCTTGTCGTGTTCTCGCCCAACGCGCTGGTCGAGTCGATGGCGGCGATGGGATTCCGCACCGACGTGCTCGGCAGCCGGCCCCGCCGTTGGCCGGTTCGCGAGCTCGCCAAACTCGTCACGCTGCTGCGCGCTGAACCGGCGAGCGTGCTGCACACGCACGGCTACAAGGCGAACATCGTGGGACGCGCCGCGCGCGCCGCGGGCGCGCCGATCGCGCGGCTCGTCGCGACGGTGCACGGAATGAATGACGACACCCGCGCGCTCGCGTTCTACAACCGGCTGGATCGCTTCACGGCGCCGTTCAGCCACGCGGTCGCGGTCGCCGACGCGCGTTTACCGCCGTCGTTCCCGCGTGCCGCGCACGTCGCCTACGTCGCGAACGCGCTCGCCGATCGAGCGCCGTTCACGCCCGCGGAGCGCGATGCGGCGCGGCGGCGTTTCCGGCTCGCCGACGATGCGTTCGTGGTCGGGCTGCTCGGGCGCGTCACGGTTGCAAAGGGCGCGCTCGACGTGTTGGCCGTCGCGCGCGCGTGCGAGGATCCCCGCATCGTCTTCGTGTTCGCCGGTGACGGGGATCTCGTGCGGGTGATGGACGCGCCGCCCAACGTGCGGTTTCTCGGCTACGTCGACGATGCCGATGCGTACCTGCCCGCCCTCGACGTCTATCTGCAGGCCTCGCATACCGAGGGGTTGAGCCTCGCCCTGCTCGAGTCGATGCGCGGCGGTCTAGCGTGCATCGCCACCCAGGTCGGTTCGACGGACTGCGCGATCGACGACGGCCGCGACGGGCTGCTCGTCCCGGCGTGCCGTCCGGATGCGATTCGCGAGGCGGTCGAGCGGCTCGCCGCCGACGATGCGCTGCGCTCCGGGCTCGCTGCGCAGGCACGCACGCGTTTCGTCGCCGAGTTCACCCTCGAGCGGCATCACCGCGCGTACTTGGAACTCTACCGCGCGAGCGAGAACTGACGAACCGCCGCGGCGGCGAGCGCGCCGGCGGGCGATGCCGACAACCGGCCCAGCAGCACCCAGCCGTGACGCAGGTGGCGCCGGCGGGTGAAGTCCGCGATCAACTCGGCGGCCTCGCGGTTGCGGCCCCAATACGCCATGATGCAGGCGGCCTTGCCGGCGCGCAGCGCCAAGACGTCGTCGACGAGCGCGCGCAGCGCGACGGGCGCATGCGCGCGCAATTCGCCGGCGCCCGCGAACAGCGGCTCCAGCGGGCGGGTCCGGCGGCGGACGCTGAGCGCCGACGCTCCGTCGTCGACGGTGACGAGATCCGCGAGCACGACCTCGATCGCACCGGAGCATACCAGTTTGAGGGCCAGAAACGAATCTTCGCCGTAGCAGCAGCCCTCTTCGTAGAAGCCGCCCGCGCTGCGCACCGCGTCGCGACGAACGACGGTCGTGCAGGGGCTCAGGAACGCAACCAGCGTCACGACGTCGGAGGGCGCCGTGCCGGCCCCGACCCGCACGGAACCGTCGGAGAGCCCGGCGCGCCGCCAGCGGGGTACCAGCGATCGGCGCGCGGTGCGATACGAGCACGCCGCCGCGACGGCGTCATGGTTGGCGTCGAGCCGGGCGACCATGTGCCCGAGATACTCCGCGTCCCAGTGGTCGTCGGCGTCGAGAAAGGCGACGTAGGCGCCGTGCGCTTCGTCGATCCCGCGGTTGCGCGCGGCGCCCGGTCCCGCATTGGGCTGGCGGACCAGGCGAAAGCGCGAATCCGCGAGTTCGGCGACGGCGGCGCCGCAGCCGTCCGTCGAGCCGTCGTCGACGACGATCGCTTCGAAGTCCTCCAGCGTCTGCGCCGCGATCGAGGCCAGCGTGCGCCGGACCGTCGCGGCCTTTTGATAGAGGGGGACGACGACGCTGACGCGGGGGCTGCGAGCGCCCTCGCCGGGCGCTGGTGCTCGGAACATGCTCCCTTGACCGTAGACCAGGACACCCCCGGGCGACCAGGGACCAACGTCATCGCGCGAGTCCTCGCCGTCCCGGGGCGGGGGACTCGCTACACTACCTCGCCCAACCGCGCTCGAGGTACGATCAACGCGTGCCGAACGCGGTTCCGATAGCGATTCTCTCCGCGCTGTTCGGCGTGGCTCCGGTCGCGGGCGGCGCGCGCGGAGAGCTTGCCTCGAAGCCAGGCTCGGGCGTCCGCGCGTCGGCCAGCGCGATGAGCAACGTGCCGGCCGCCGCCCGCATGAAGATGGTCCGGAACGGCGCCGAATGGCACGCGTCGTTCGCGCCGTACGCCCCGAACGCCATCTGGAATCGTCCGATGACGAATCAACGCACGCCGTTGCTGCTCGCCAACTCCGCGGCGATCGTGGCTCGAGCCGAGGCCGACAACGACGGACGTGTCGTATGGCTCACCGGCTGGGGCGCCGGCTGGGATGAGGGTCACCCTGTGTACATCGCGAGAGAGACCGACCCGGTCGTCAAAGTCGAGTGCACGACGTACTGCGATGCGGCACATCCCTCGCAGATCCACATCCCCGTCGATGCCCGTCCGGGGGACGGCGGCGACGCGCACATCACGGTGATTCAGCCCGACGGCAGCGAGTTCGACACGTGGGCCACCAAACAACCCGGCCGCGACTGGCAGACCGGCGATACGATCAGCAGCCGCACTGCGGTCTCGTGCGGCAATTTTTACTCCGGCGTCGGATTCCTCAACCGCGAGGGAGCGGCGACCGTCGGCGGTGCGTGTTTGGCGGGGGGACTCATCCGCGCCGCCGAGCTCGAAGCCGGACGGATCAACCACGCGCTCTTCACCACCGTCGACTGCGCGACGCGCTCGTACTATGTGTATCCCGCGCAACAGCCGTTTGACAGCCAATGCACGGGCAGCGGACCCGATCTTCCCAACGGCGCGCATCTGTGGCTCGATTTGAACGACGGCCAGGTGAATGCGCTTCCCGTGACATCGTGGGAAAAGACGATCTTGCGCGCGCTGCATCGTTACGGAGCGTACGTGCTCGACAGCGGCTCCGGCTCGGATCGCGCGCACGGCCTGTTCTCACCGTGGTTCGAGGACGATGCGCAATTCACCGCGCTCGGCGTCCCGAACCCGATGGTCGCGTTCGCGCGGCGAGCGGGCTGGAATCGGATCGCGATCCCGCCGCACGACGGCCGGTTCCGTTCCGCCTATCGCTATGCGTTCACCGACTCGTGGCGGCCGCTCGACGCGATCGGCGGGTGGAGGGCGCACATGCACGTCGTCGACCCGTGCTACGCACGAGGCCGCTGCTGAGACGCTGCTGCGGAACGAGAGCGCCCCGCGGCGAACCGCGGGGCGCTCGAGGATGCGGGGACGTGCCGTTTACGAGATCAGCACGAACCTTGCGCGTAGCAGGGGTCGACGACGTGCAGGTGCGCTTTCCAACCGCCGACCGAGGAGAGCGGCGACCACGGGTCGGCGAACGTCGGCCAGGTCGACCCGCCGATCGTCACGCCGTTCCACCCGCTCCCGAGCGCCCAGCTGTTGAGCGGAGCCGACGCGCCGAACGCTTGAAACGACTCCGAGTTGTCCCACGTGTTGTCGAGATACATCACGCCCTGGGTGCGCGAACCCGTTTGCCCGGACGAGTCCATGATATAGCCGCCATAGTTGTGCAGCGCGGTGAGCAGAACTTTCTCCGCCGCCGTGATCGGCAAGGCACCGATCGCCGCGGGCGAGAGGTCGAGCCACACGTGCGCACCGTTGGGCAGGTTCGGTCCGCCGCCGGTGCACACCGTGTCGAAGTGCTGCCCGGCGGGATACACGAATGAATTGGCGCCGCATTGCTCCATCAGGAACAACGCATGGTTGACAACGCCCGCATCGACGAGCTGCGCCTTCGTGACGACTCCTCCGCCAAGACACGCGCCGCCGACAACCGCCGAGCCGCGCGGATCGAAGCCCGATCCGGTGTAGAAGTTGCCGCAATCGTCGATCGTCTCCGAAGAGAGCGTGCTGCCGGTCGTCCAATTCGAGCTGGGGTTGCTCATCGCCCACATGTCGACTTCCTCGCCGTTCGGTTGAATGACCGCGAGATGGTGGTCCGAGCCATCGCCCGCGCGCGCTTGCGCGGGGATGTGCATGGTCGTGAAGGTCGGGTTCGCACCGCAGTAGAGCGTGCAGTGCAGATTGACGACCGGGTCGGTCGAACTCGCGAACACGATCGGGTGACCCTGGTTGTACCCGCCGCCGTTGCCGGGGATGCGCAGCGGACTTCCGTCCGCGTCGCCGTTGGCGTACGCGAGGCCGATCATCGCGTCGGAGTTCGCGAGCAGAGTCGGGTTCGTCGTGTTCGTCATCGGCCGGTTCCAGTACGACGTCGCAGCATAGGGCCGGAACGACGCAGGCCAGTCGACGGCATTCTGCAGCGAGCCTGTCGTTCCGGTTACCGGGGCCGGCGTCGCTGACGCAATCGGTACTGCGGACGGCGCGGTGGACGGCGCGGCCGACGGCGCGGCGGACGTGGTCGACGAAGCGGTGCCCGCGTCGATCAGCAGGTCGACCGACGGCGCGTAGACGATCGTCGGCGTGCTCAAGTTGCTCACTGCGGTCGCCGGCGCTACCGTGCCGCCTGCCGCGCTGGTGAGCGGGCCGTACTCGACGTCGAGCGTCAAATACGGCGTCTGCGCTGCGTTGTACAGAGTGCCCGTCCAGCCGCTCGAGCGGGTGACGGTCAGGCCGGAGGTCGAGGGCGCGTAGCCGACCAGCGGAAGCTGATTCGCGGCGGTCGCGGTCAGCGTTGCGGATGCGAGCTTCGCGGTTGCGGTACCCTTCGCCGGGTTGGCGCTGCCGCACGCCGCGATCGGCTTCGCGCCCGCGTTGTGCACTTCGAGCAGCGCGATCGCGTACGCTGATGCGGTACCACTGGCGAACGTAAACGTGTACTTCGCGGCACCTTCGCCCGCCGCCGCGGTGTGGACGTAGACTTGTTCGCCTTGCACGTCTGCCCCGCCGCTCATCGCTTGGCAGGCGTGACCGGCCGCGTCGACGGCTGCGGTCCAGCCGGACGGCGGGGTCGTGACGGTCGACGCATCGCCGGTACCGATGAAGGCCACAATGAGGCTTCCGGCAACCGGAGCCGAGGCGAGCGACGCGGCGAGCGACTTCGCATTGCCGGCCGTTCCCGCGGTCGCGGCCTGCGCAACGAACGGCGTCGTCGACGTTGGGGTGACGGTGCCGGTGTGCGGGTTGGACGACGGCGCCACCGTGGACAGGGGAGCCACCGCGGGGACGCTAGCGGTGCTGGGCAAGGCACTTCCGCTGCCGCTGCCGCCGCCGCAAGCGGACAGCGCAGAGGCAGCAATCAAAGAGACGAGGGCGCAACGCGCCGTCGCAGTTGTCGAAACGTGGATAACCAGACCTCCTGCGAACGATAGTTTCGTCGCTGGTGTTTATCGAATGATCAGCAGTTTTTGACAGCGAGAGAATGTCGCTGCGATGGCACTTTCGTTTATCTTGGAACTGCTCAAGGTCCTCATCGTCTAGCCAAAAGTCCCCATGGCCAGGGCGAGCAGTCAGCAGGAAATACACATCGCGGCGACGTGCCCCGCAATCGAAATGAGAAGTCGCTCCGCGCGCACGTCTCGGCACGCGAACGCGTGATCCCGCTCATTGCTGCGGGCTCCCGTTGTCCGACGGCTTAGCGCTTGCGGGAAGTCACAATCGCAGCGGTTCTGTGTCGCGCATCACGCGCAAAAAGGAACCGCCTGCGTCGAGAATGCAGAGCGGACGTCGACCTGCGCGCGGCAGTTCAGATGCGTTCGGAGACGGGGAGGACGCCGTTCGACGCGCGTTGCGGCGCGGTCGAGCGGTACGCGGCCCGCAGAATCCACGCGGCGGAGATCGCCAGCCACGTATATTTGAAGGTGAGGAGATCGAGCGATAACGCCGACACGAACATCGCGAGCGTGGTGGCTTCGACCGCTAGACGCGCGTCGAACCAACCGCCGTCGCGCGGCGTGATCTCGCGCAGCGTGCGGAACTGCGACCACCAGGCGAAGAGGATCAGCGCCAACCCGACGATCCCCAGTTCGACGGCGAATTCGACCAGGATGTTGTGCGGCATCTGGATCCGCTGAGCGCCCGAGGCGGGCTGCGAGAACTCGAGAAACGCCTGTTGGTACGCGGACATGAACATCCCGAAGCCGTGACCGGCGAACCAGCGGTGCGTGAAGGCCGCAAAGCCGATGTGCCAGAGCTGGTATCGTCCGGAGGCGTCGGCGGTGGTCGGGTCGCTGAAGCGGGCAAACACGCCGGGGATGAAGGCAAGCAGGACGGAGACGACTACGGCGAACGGGATCAGCCGCCACCGATGCGAGGAGCGGACGATCAGATACAGCTCGCCCGCGCCGAACGCGATCAGCGCGCCGCGTGATTCGCTCACGCCGATGCCGGCTACGCAGAGCAGGGCGGCTAGCGCCGAGGCGACGCGCGCCGGTGTGGACCGCAGCGCGATCGCCGCGACGGTCGCGCACAGGCCCGGCAGCAGCAGCGCGGCGCCGAAATGGTTGTGGTCGATCGGCCGCTGCGCCTCGCCGATGAAGAGCGCGTGCCCGGTTACCGCGTACAACACGATCGCGTAGATGCTCGCGGCGATGCCGCCGCCGACGACGCCGCAGAAGAGCGCACCCAAATCGAGCCGGTCGGCCGGCAGCATCGACAGGATCGCTCCGACGATCAGCAGACTCGCCGTCTGACCCAAGATCAGCACGCCGAAATCGGGGCTTCTGGCCCACCACAGGCTCATCGTCGCGAAGAAGGCGACCAGTGCCCAAACGCCGACGGACGCCGGTGGGAGCAGCGCTCTCCGGCGGATGAGCATGGTCAGGATCGCGGCGACGGCAGCCACTGCCCCGAGCGGTTTCCCGATCTTGCCGAATCCCCCGATCACGAGCAGGTTGTCGAATGGCACCAGTGCCGCCCAGAGTGCGAAGGGCACGATCAGCGGCCGCGTCACCGCCAGCGCCAGTCCGACCGGCGCGATCGCGATCGCGATCGCGAACACCAGACCCAGCGGGCTGCCGGAGAACGGCAGATGAGGGGCGCCCACGAACATCGCCGCGGCGAGTGCTCCCGTTGCGAAGTAGGCCGCAGCGACGACGAGACCGCGTTGATGGCTCGTCCGCAGCAGCGTCGTCATGCGGCCGCCGCACGCGGCGCGGGCCGCCGGAGCACCGCGCGCCGCAGCGCGCCGGCGACCGCGAGCGCATCCGAACTGCGCGGGACGATCAGCTCGGCGACCGATATCCGCAGCGTGCGCGCCACGATCGTCGCCTTGACGATCACGACGCAGACGTACGTCGCGGCGGTCGCCGCGGCGGCGCCGGCGATGCCGTAACGCGGGATCGCGAGGAACGCGATCCCGCCGCACAGAGCCGCGGCGCCGGCCTGGATCGCCAAGATGAGCATCGGGCGCTTGCAGCGCACGAGAATGAAGTAGCCCAGGATAGGCTCCACCGCATACGCCGCGACGCCGAAGATCATGATGCGCAGCGGGAGCGCCGCCGACGCGAACGCCGCTCCGTACACGTGCGTGATCAGCCACGGGCCGGCGGCGAAGACGACGATCCCGAGCACGAGTTCGACCAGGACGACCGAACGCGCGATGCGGCCGACGAGCTCGC
>JAQBPL010000226.1 GCA_028287545.1 Vulcanimicrobiota bacterium
CGCCGTGCCTTTAGTGCACGCTATATCCATCGAGGACGACCAGCGACGCGGATCCGCCGAAGTTGTCGACGATCGGAAACGTACAACTACTCTGGTCATTTCCGATCCAGGAGACGATTCCAAGGCTGCTGCCGACTTGCGGACTTCCCGCAATCGCCGGAAGTATCACGCTGATCGAGATGATCGACGTCTGAACCGACGCCGTTTGGGTGGTGTTTGGCCAGCAGGTCACACCCCAGGCACCAGGACTGCCACTGAACGAGGGACTCGCGATGAACGAGAGGGTCGCATTCGGGTTCGAATCTTGGATGGTCACGTTCGCCGTCGTCGCACAAGAGACGGGTCCGCCCGTGCTCGAATTCGTGCAGGCTGCGCGGATGGTATTCGCTCCACCGGCAAACGTGATTTTCGACGGAAAGTACACGTTGACGTTCTTTACCTGACCGAACGAGTCGGTGACGGTCAGACTGCAGTTGCCCATCGATCCGGGCCCGCTTACCGAGACGGTCGTGCCGGTCGCCGTTTGCGGCGAACACACCGACGCCGTGGTCGAGGCAAACGTGAACGAACCCGTGTAACCGGGTTCGGACGCCGTGAGCGAATCGGACGTGCCGGCTGCTCCCGCGTTGCACGTCCCGCTGCCGCACGTTACCGTAATCGGCTGAAACGACGGTAAAACGCTAACCGCGGCGCTTGCCGGGGGTGCCGCCGATCCGATGGTATCCGGTGCCGTGAAAGAAACGCTCGTCGCGGTACTCGTATACGAGACGGCCGCGACATCGAACGCGTTGGGATTCGCGGCGACCGGCGACACCGATATCGCCGGATCCGTGCTTTGCGCGACGATCTGCGGTGAACCCGGCCCGACGATCGCCTTCTGGTCGCGATCGAGTGCATAGACGAGAAAGCGCTGCGCGGTGCTCGCGGAGAATCCAAAGCTGCTCGATTGCGTCCCGCTCACTTGAGCGCCATTGACGGGGACGACCAGAAATGACGCGGGTACGCCGCCCAGCGCGAGCGCCAAGCTATTCTGTGTGCCGCCAACCGCGGTGAACGGGTATGCGTACACGGCCGAGACGACGGCGCCGCCCCCGGCGGCTCCGCCGATGAGGTCGTACGTCACGGCATTCGCCGTGTGCGATCCCGGGGTGAGTGCCAGCGGGATCGTGCACGTCAGCACGCCGAGCACGCCCGAAGGCCGGCACGCCGGCGATGTGGGAGTCAGATCGACGGAGACGTCGTTTTCGCTCAGCGTTCCAGGATCGATCGAGATCTGCATCGATTGCGCTGCGTAGGAGACGGATGCCGGGTTGCGCGCGGTCGACGCCGCGTTCTTCTGCGGTACCGCAATGGCGATCGTTGCGGCGGTCTTCGCTTTAGCTGCGGGTGAGCCACCGTGCGGGTGCAACGCCGAAGACGATCCGCCTCCGCAGGCCGTCGCGGTGGTGATCAAAGCGACGGCGCACGACGCGCGAAGGTAGGGCTCCCAAAGACCCACCGCTTGAAAGCGAGAGAAACTCATTCCTTTTTGAACTTCGTCCGCGGCGCCGCGGTACTTATCTTGCTCGTCTTCCTTACGGATACAGGCACTCCAGCGCAGAACGGTGTTCCGTGTCGGGTTCGCGATCAGCGCGTGAGCGTGGCGACGAACGCCTTCACGGCAGCGCGGGAATCGGGCGCGTTCACGATCTGGTCGTGCGTGAGGCCGGGGGCCTCGACGAAGAGCTTGCGCGGCGAAGTGCTGGAGGCGTAGACTTCACGACCCTGCGCGATCGGGACGTCGGTGTCGGCGGTCCCGTGCAGGACCAGCAACGGCGCTTGGAAGCGGCCGACGAAATCCGTCACGGCGAACGCCGCAACCGCGTCCGGAGCCGGCGTGACATTGGCCGCCACGTTTGCGGACACGCCGCTGCCCAGCAGCGCCACGGGCATCTCTTCCTGCGCGCTGGCCAGCGGCGCGGCGAGGATGACCCCCGCTACGGTGGTCTGCGAGGCGGCGTACGCGGCGACCGCGGTGCCGAGCGAGAACCCGTAGACGACGACCCCGCGCGGGCCGGCGTCCTTCGCGACGGTCTCGACGATCCGCACCGCATCCTCTTGCATCAGGTGCACGCCCGGGATGCCGAAGCTGAACCCGTAACCGCGGTAATCATAGGTCACGACCCGCGGTCCGAGCGCGGCAATCGCGCGGTAGAGTGCGTCGTTCTTGTCGATCGTCGTCCCGTTCTTGTTGAAGAACACGACCGTCGGCGCTTTCGGATCGGTGCCCGCGTACGACCAGCCGCGAAGGGTCGCGCCGTTCACCTCGAGCGTGGTCGTCGTCCGGCCCTTCGCGTTCGTCCAGTCCGCGATCGGTGCCGTCGGCGGCGGAACCGGGATCACCGCGTTGGCGTGCAGCTGCTGGGGCGCCTGAGCGGGCGCCGCACCGGTCGCGAGCAACGCAAAGAGCGCGGCCAAGAGAACTGTTCGCATGCTCCACGATACGAGCGAGGACGTCCGATTGGTTCCGCCGATCGACGGGCAGAGCTCGGGACCCGGGCGGCGAACACCGGCCCCATGACGACGGCTCTCCTCGTGGTCGACATCCAACGCGCGCTGACCGACTATCTCGACCCGGCTCGGCGCGTCGGTTTCCTGGACACGGTAGCGGCGTTGGTAAAGCGAGCGCGCCAGGCGAACGTCCCCGTCGTCTATGTCCGCCACAATGACGCCGAGCTGCGGGTGGGCACGAAGGAGTGGGAGATCACCGAGGAGATCGGACCGCGTCCCGGCGAGCCAATCGTCGACAAGCAGTATCGCGACGCGTTCCGCGAAACGCACCTCGCCGACGTGCTGAGGGGACTCGCGGCCGATCACGTCGTCGTGTGCGGAATGCAAACGGAATTCTGCATCGACGCGACGATCCGCGAGGCCGAACGCCGCGGCTATCGCGTGACGCTCGTCGAGGACGCCCACGCGACGTATCCCGTCGATGGCGCGACGGAAGAACAGATTCGCGCACAGATCCATCGCGTTGCGCGCGGAAGCGTCGCCGCGATCGTCCCCGCGGCCGAGGTGTTCGCCCCCGCCGTGCGCTGAACGGCAACATCGCAGCAGTATGAGGTTCACGACTCGGCACTACGCTTCGGCGGATGTCCATCCGACCTGCAGTCGACGCGGCACCCGATGCACTGGCCGCGATCGATGCCGTTCTCGACCGATTCGGTACGGGCGCCCTTCGCGTCGCGGCTTCGGCCGGCACGCGGCTCGTCCACTTGCGCGCCGACGAACGTTATCGTGACCGCTCGCCCGTGCTGCGCCGTCTCGCGTCCGGGGTCGACGACTGGCCCGTGCCGCCGGCGGGACTCTTCGTCGTGGAAGAGCGCACGATCTACCTGCGTTCGACCTCTCCGATGACCGTAGCGCACGAGTTCGCCCACGCGCTGGACTGCGCGCTGGGCGGCGGCGTCTACCTCAGCGGCGTCGACCCGCGGATCCGGCGCGCGTTCGCCGAGACGCGGGCCTTCGTCACGCCCTACGCCGCCTCGGGGCTCGACGAATACTTCGCCGAGGCGATGCGCGCTTGGGTCGAGGCGAACGACACGCGTTCACCCTGGCCGCGCGCGACGCGCGCACGGCTGCGTCAGCTCGATCCCGCGATGTGCTCGATTCTCGAGAGCTTGTTCGCGAACGATCTCGCGGCGTAAAAGGCGCGGGCGCCGGCAAGCAGCCGATCGTCATCGGTCGCGTGCCGGCGCGTTCGCCGATCAGAAGTGGATGCCTATCCCGCTGATGACCCCGCTATCCGACAAGTACGTCGGGGCGTTCTTCTTGGCGTATGCGTAGTCACCGATCACGCCGAATTCGAGGAACACCGGGATGCGCGGCGCGTGGATTTCGATGCCGAATGAATATTTGTACAATCCGTACTTGAAACTGCTTGCGGAGCCGAAATCCGGATACCACAGGTAACTGCCGAAGAACGACGCGTTCTTATGGTCGAAGTCCGGCAGCTTTTCGATACCGAATCCGAAGCCTTGCAGGTTCGGTTGCTTAAAGCTGTTTCGACGCTCGCCGTAGCTTGCGACGAGGTGCACGCGCGGGAACGGTATGCCGACGCCGACGCGCGCGTCCCAGTCGGTGTAGTGAGCGAAGAAGCTCGGCACGATAACAGCTGGCGCGCCTTCGATCGGCACCACCGCCGAGGTGAGATGCTCGAACTGGTAGTGGTCGAAATTGTATTCGGCCATCACGTTCAGCTTCTGGATCGGCAACGATACCGCTGCCCGGCCGACGAAGGTTTGCTTGCCGTTCTCGCCGAGGAGGTTGAATTCGTTGCGGGTGTACGTCCCCCAAAAGTAGTCGCCGGCGGCAAAGAACTCGGGACCACGCAGGGACTTCCGACGCTCCGACTTAGCCTCGGCGGGCGATGCCGCGGGGACTGCGCCTGGCGATGCCCCGGGAACAGCGGCGGGCGATGCCGCGGGGACCGCGCCCGGCGATGCCCCGGGGACAGCGGCGGGCGATGCCGCGGGGACCGCGGCCGGTGATGCCTCAGGCGCCGGCGAGCCTGCCGGCGCTGTGGTTGGAGGGGCTTGTGCGGCGGCGATGCGCGGGCTCAGAGCAATGGTCAAGAGGGCCAGGAGCGCCCCCAAGTGCGATCTGGTCATGAGAGAAATTGTCCTTGCTGATTTGTTCACGCGGTATCGACGTGCGCGCTGCACTTCTTCGAGGACCAGCGCGTTCGTTGTACGGCGCTGCGTGCGAATTTTGAAGCTTGCGAACTCTCAGTACGTGTTTTGCTTCAGGGCTTTTTCTCGTAGCGGTCAGGGACGATTGGGCAATCGTCCAACTAAAGCGCGACGACACGATGACACGCGCCGATGGTTGCACAAAGTTCGGAGCGTGCGGAGCATCATTCGTTTCTCGTTCTCGCGTCGCGCGGTACGGCAGTTTTTCTGACAGTTTCTTCGCATGAGTACAGGGCTCTCGAACGGGCGGTAATTCAGTTGCCGCCTCGCACACGCCGGGCCGATTCGAACATCGCTCACCTCAAGTGCAACGCGCGCAATGCGAAGCCACACCGTCTATCGGCGTTGCTTCTTTGCGTTCGCAGTTACGGTTCGTATCGTCTACGATGGTGTGACGTTTGGCGAAAAGCGATGATGCCGATACGCAATACTCTGCGCGCCGACCGCGGCGATCGTCAAAAGACCGCTCGCGCACGATCCGATGCCTCGACCGACCCCCGTCCCAGGCGTGCGTCCGGATTAAGCCGAAACGCGCTTTCCGGAGGTGCAGCATGCGTTATGCTCTGTTCAAAACGTGTATCGCCGCGATCGCGGTCGTCGCTGTCGGCGTGCCGGCGCCGTCGAGGGTCCGTACGTGACGTACCACCGTCCGTTTCAAGTCGGACCCTGAGTCGGCGATGGCGACACGACGAGCCGCTCTGACGGTCACGCAACTCCAAGAGCAGATCTTCGCCCGCGAAGGATTTCGCGTTTCGTTCGAGCGGCTCGGGAAGTCGGACGCTCCGCTCCCACCATACGACTACCCCGTGATGGCGCCGACGGGCTGGAAAGTCTCGGATTGGCAGCGCCTTCGCCTCGCGCCGTACGTCCTGCTCTTCCGCGGCGTCACGGTCTACCGCGGCGACGACACACCGATCCCGCGCGACGTCAAGCTCGGCCACCTGCGAGACAGTTACTACGAGGCGATGTACGGAACGCTGGAACCGGAACCGCCGCGCGACAACGTCGTCCCGTTCGACACCGGCAAGACGCGCTCGCGAAAACGCTCCGAGTAATCGGACCTAGCCGGTTTTGGCGACGTAGACGTAGCGGCCGGGCATCCATTCGCACACGCTGCCGTCACGCATCACGAACGACTCGCAGCCGTCGACGTCGGCGTTGAAGTCGGCGTTGAGCGATTTGGTGCGCGGCCAATCCACGTTCGCGTCGCCGCGCGCGGCCGCACGCGCCTTCTGGTACGAGAACTGCGGCGTCTTCACGATCGCGTTGAGCGCGCGGGTCAGCGCTTGCGCCTGCACGTACGGCTTCGCTACTTCAGCGTCATGACGTACGCCGCGACGTCGTGAAGGTCGGTCTTCGAGAGCTGCCAGTGCGGCATCACCGGGTTCAGCTTCGTCCCTTCGTTGTCGACGCCGGTAGAGATCGTCCGCTCGAGCATCGCAAGGGTGTAGGGATGCTTCTGGTGCGTCACCATGGCCGCGTGGCGCAGGTCGGCGCTGACCGCGCCCCCCGGGAGGTGCACGCCGCCGGATCCGTCGGCCCGATGGCATGCGGCGCACGAGGGACGCATCGGCGACCGCTGCGCGACGATCTGCTTGCCGGCCAGATCGCGGCCGGTCAGGAAGATCGCGCGGCCGTTCGCCAGCGGCGAGGCCGCGTTCGCGACCGCCGCCGTGGCGGCGGCGAAGAACACAGCGGCAAGCACGATTGGAGTACGCAAAGCCATGGGCTCACCATACCCGACGGCTGCAGTTCCTACCTATCGCTCGCGCAGCAGGACGTAGAATCGCGCTTTGACCAGCGCGCCGTACGCCGCGGTGAAGCCGCCCACCACGAACGCGGTCAGCAAGCCCAGCCCCGGAACGTGCACGCAGAACGCGTCGACGAACCGGCCGGCGAAGAACGCCGCGAGGATCGCGCAGAACGCGATCACCGTCGGGCCCGAATGCTGCGACGCGAGGCGAAACGACGTCCGGATCGCGCTTACGCCGTCCTGCCCGTCGAACACGATCGCGGGCGTGACGTACATGAGAAAATACGACAGCACGAACAGCATCGGTATGCCGATCAGCACCAGCGAGAGCAGCAGCGGGACGATCGTCATGAGCCCGATGAGCACGAACGCCGTCAGCAGCGCCGGCAAGCGCTGCAGCGTGAGCTGCAG
>JAQBPL010000257.1 GCA_028287545.1 Vulcanimicrobiota bacterium
ACCGGCGGCGCATGTACTCGCTCGGCAACCGCCTGTGGCATACCGACGCGTCGTTCCAGAATCCGCCGGCGCGCTATTCGATGCTCTCGGCGAAGTCCGTCCCGGACGCGGACGGCGAGACCGAATACGCCGACATGCGCGCGGCGTACGACGCGCTGCCGCCCGCGCTGCAATCGCAGATCGAGGGGCTCTCGGCGTTCCACTCGATCATCTACTCGCGGCAAACGATCGGCTTCACCGAGTTCTCCGACGCCGAACGCGCGGAGTTTCCGGGCGCGGAACAGCCGCTCGTGCGCGTCCATCCGGGCTCGCATCGCAAGTCGGTCTACATCGCCTCGCACGCCTCGCACGTCGTCGGCTGGCCCGTGCCGGACGGCCGCCTGCTCCTGCGCGAATTGATGGCGCTCGCAACGCTTCCCCAGTTCGTCTACCGGCACCAGTGGCGGGTCGGCGATTTCGTCATTTGGGACAACCGCTGCACGATGCACCGCGGCTTGCCGTTCGACGAGACGACGCAGTTCCGCGACCTGCGCCGCGTCACGACGCTCGACGTTCCGGCGCCCGCGCTCGCACCTGCCTGACGAACCGCCGCGTTACGCTCCCTGCATGACGGCGAGATAGTGGCGGTCGAACGCGGCGAGCAAGCCTTCCGCGTTCGCGTACGGACCGGGCGTGTACGCGCGGGAAGAGACGCCGCGCTGCGTCAGTTCACTCACCTGCCAGTCCTGACGGTTGGTGAGGTCCCAGAAGTCGACCGCGTCGCTCGGATCGAACCCGGGCGAGGCGATCGTCTCCGGTTCGAATAGCCACGCGCACACGATCGACGTGCGGTCGTGGGCGAGCGGGCGCACAAAATGCGCCATCGCGTAGTCGGGGTGAAGGCTTAACAGCAGGGTCGGGAAGATCGTGTAGTAGTAGATGCGGTCGCGGTCCGCCTCCGGAAGCCCGCGCATCGGCAGACGCGTGGTGACGCCGGTGGTGGTGAGGCTCGTGCCGTGCCGGCGCAGTTCCGAGAAGCCGCCGAGGAACGGACCCTCGATGAGATCGTTGCGGCCGCTGTCGGAGGGCGAGAGTCGATCGAGCTGAGGGTGGATCAGCGGACAGTGATAGCACTCCGAATAGTTCTGGAAGATCAGCTTCCAGTTGCACGCCACCTCGTAGGAGATCGTGCGCGCGGTGCGGAGTTCGCCGAGCCGCCATGCGCCGAACCGCTGCGCGAGCGCCGCGTGCGTCTGCGCGAACGCTTGCGGATCGGACCGCAGCGTCACGAAGACGAAGCCGTGCAGCACTGCCACCGCCGCTTCGTGCAGCGGATAGTCGCCGCGGTCGAAGTCCGGCACGTCGGCCATCGTGCGCGCGGTCAGCAGCGTGCCGTCGAGCGCGTACGTCCAGGCGTGGTACGGGCATTGAATCGATCCGCCGAAGCGGCCGGACGGCTCGCTGCACAGCTGCGTGCCGCGGTGGCGGCAGACGTTGAAGAATGCGCGGACGCGCTCGTCGTTGCCGCGGGTGACGATCAGGCTTTCGCCGGCCACGTCGGCGAGCACGAAATCGCCGGGACGCTGCACGTCTTCGACGCGCCCGATGCACACCCAATCGTGCGCGAAGATGCGCTCGCGTTCCGTCGCGAACACCTCCGGCGAGCGGTACCAGCGCGGCTCGAGCGTCTTCGCGGCGCGCTCGAGCCGCGGCTTCACGAACTCCACCTCGGCCGCTTCGGCGAGCGCGGGTCCCCTGCCCGCCCGGCGAGAACGCCTCGGCCGCGGCGGCGACAAACGGGATCGGGAGCGCGGGCCTAGCGCTCGTCGCCGACCTGCAGCACCAGTTTGCCGGTGTTTTCGCCGCTGAACAGTTTGAGCAGCTGGCTCGGGAACGTCTCGATCCCCTGTACGACGTGCTCGCGCGAGACGAGCTTGCCGGCTTGGATCCAGCCGAGCATTTCCTTCGCGGCCTCAGCGTAGCGGTCGGCGTAGTCGAACACGACGAAGCCTTCCATGCGCGCGCGATGGACGAGCAGCGACATGTAGTTCTTCGGTCCGCGCATCGGCGTCGTGTTGTTGTACTGCGAGACCGCGCCGCAGATCACGACCCGCGCCTTGCGCGCAAGATTTGCCAGGGCCGCATCGAGAATCTCGCCGCCGACGTTGTCGAAGTAAACGTCGAGGCCTTTGGGGCACTCGGCGCGCAGACGCTTCGCGACGTCCTCGTTCTTGTAGTCGATCGCGGCGTCGAAGCCGAGCTCATCGACGAGGTACTTGCATTTGTCCGTACCGCCCGCGATGCCGACGGCGCGGCAGCCCTTGATCTTCGCGATCTGACCGACGGCCGCGCCCACCGCCCCGGCCGCGCCGGAGACGACGACCGTGTTGCCGGGTTGGGGCTTGCCGACGTCAAGCAAGCCGAAGTAGGCGGTCATCCCCGGCAAGCCGAGGACGGCCAGCTGCGTCGTGAGCGGCGCGAGGTTCGGATCGACTTTCTGCACCTCCGATGCCTTGATGCGCGCGAACTGCTGGATGCCGAATGCTCCGGTAACGTAATCGCCGATCGCGAACCCAGGCGCCGCCGAGGCGATCACGCGCCCGATCCCGACGGCCCGCATGACCTCGCCGATGCCGACCGGCGGTATGTACGAACGCCCCTCGTTCATCCAGCCGCGCATCGCCGGATCGAGCGAGAGATAGATCACCTCGACGACGATCTCACCCGGCTCGGGGCTGGGGATCGGCTCGACGGTGTTCTCCCAGTCGGTGTCCTTCGGCAGGCCGACCGGACGCGCGGCAAGACGGAACTGACGATTCTTTTTCGTTTCCATGCGAGTCGTTCGATCCGCCTGGCGTCAAAAAGGGTTCGCGGTTTCGGCCGGCCCGCGGAGAAAATTTTTGTATAGAGACTCGGCGGGAGGCTAGGCGACGCAGCTAACCATTCTGTCCCATCAGCAAGATCGCGCCGGTTTGCGTGTCTTGAACGACGTAGATCAGCGGTACCGGTTCATTCGCAGCCAGCCGGTGGTCTTCGGGTATGAAGCAGCAGTAGTGGATGCTATCTACCGCTGCGCCCGGCCGATAAGGGTAACCAGGAGGGAAGACCGTAGGGAAACCTTTCACGGTGGAGGTGAGATGCGCGGTCGCCTCACTCCGTGACACCGACATTCTGGTCCACGCATCGGCGGCGGCGTATCTTTGCGGCTCACGGACAACGCCGAACCCGTCTTCGGCAGAGATCGGAACGGGCACGTCGGACCAGCCGCGCAGGCCGAAATTTGCTATCATAATTTCGGACTCCGTAAATCCACTGCTCATGCTTTTCCACAGACTCGGCGACATTCGCGCTCGCAGGTCCGTCAAAACCGACGGCGTTGCCCAAAACAGAAAAAGCATCCGCGATCCGTGCGCGATGTCAAGACGAACCGCCCGGATGCCGTCGCGCGCGTAGAACGGGGCCCGCACTCTTGATGTATCCGGGTCGGTATCGAAGTAGTCGCCAAGAGTATCGTGAATATGAATCTCTACCTTGAGCTCCCAGGCTTCGTAATCGACTTTCGGCTCATACCAGACCGTTTTTGCAGCGAGATCCTCGCTCTCGTAGGACGCGACGGTATCCGTGTACGCGCTTCGGCCGCGTACAGCTTGCATCGTCGCGTCGATCGCGACGCCGCTCCGGCGCAGTTGACCGACCAAGGCGCGAGCCTGCTCATCGTGCGACTTCAGGGCCAAGAACCGATGGACGTACCACATCAGCAGCGGGCTCACCATGGGGTCCTTGACGTCGGCTTTGATCGCGGCGAACTCCGCGAACCCCGCGCGATTCATTTCCTCGACGGTGCTCGTGACTCTGGATCGCGGCTCGTCCGCCCGCGCCGGCGCCACAAGAAGCAGCGCCGTGACCAAGGCACACGTCATCGCTCTGCGCATGGTCCGATATACCGTACGCCGGTTCGCATTCCCGCCCACTCGGCGACGTATTGCCAAGGGACGCGCCGAGACTCTCTATTCGGAGAGGGGCGCCCGCACGATCTTGAAATCGAAACACGTGTAGGACGTATGCCGGACGTGCACTTCGTGGATGTCCGCGTTGCTCAGAAACTCCGCCGCTACTCGAGCTCCTTCTCCGCTCGGAGCGACGGCCGCATCGAAGATTCTGCCGCCACGGTCGTACGCCCGAAGCACCAGCTCACGTGCTGCGAAATCCTCGGGAAACGCGTCGAAAGCGGTATACGGAGCGCACTCGTGCTCGTGAATGAAAATCGGGCCGACTTCGGCGTAGGGATTGCGATCCGGCAGCGGCTGGTACGACAGCAGGAGTACATTCTCGGGACCTTCCGATATCCTCAGACAGACGCGACACGGCCCGGTGTCTCGTTGAACCTCGAGATCGTGCCCGAACGCATCGCGGCGCGTGCGGCGTGCGCTCTCGGCGATCTCCGCGGGGATCGGAACGTATCGCAGCTTCAGCGTTCCGGCAGTCGCGTCCATATGAGGTCTACCGTAGCCGGATTCGCTATCCGGCGACAATCGGATTTTTGCTCTCGCCTTCGGCGGTGCACCTGTGGCGGGAAGCCCGCGCCGGTTCCCTCTTCGAGGTGATCAACACCTAACCGGCGTCAAAGTGATACAGCAAACAGCATTTGGGCGATGACGGATTCGAACCGCCGACCCTCCCCGTGTAAAGGGGACGCTCTCCCGCTGAGCTAATCGCCCGCCGCTGCGAAACCTCGTATTCGCCGTGCGGGGAGCCGGTCCCCGGACGTGGGAATAGACGCACGGATGCAGCGCCGCGGCCCCGCTATCGACGACTCAAGACCGATCTGGCGCACGATGGGGCTCTTCCTCATCCCGATGATGCTCAGCAACGTGCTGCAGTCGGCGTCGCAGACGCTCAACAGTATCTTCCTGGGCCGCATGATCGGCGTCCACGCGCTGGCCGCGGCGTCGGCCTTCTTCCCGATCGTGTTCTTCATGATCTCGTTCTTCTTCGGGGTCGCGAGCGCGAGCTCGGTCCTGATCGGGCAGGCGTACGGCGCCCGCGACGAAGA
>JAQBPL010000279.1 GCA_028287545.1 Vulcanimicrobiota bacterium
GTGCTGCAGCCGGCGTTCGACGCGACGCCGCTGGGGATCTCGCTCGACGTCCAAGAGATCGATCCCGAACTCAGCTTCAAAAAGAACAACCTGCACGACTACGTGAAGAAGCGGAGCGCCGTATGAAGATCGACCTGGCGAATCTCAAGGGCTCCATCCCGCCGCTCATCACGCCGTTTCGCGACGGCGAGGTCGACTACGGAACCTACGCCCGGCTGGTCGACTTTCAAGTGCTCAACGGTTCGCACGGGATCCTCGTCAACGGCACGACGGCGGAACCCTCGACGCTCACGACCGCCGAGCGCAATCGTCTCGTCGACGTCGCCGTCGAAAGCGCCGCCGGCCGCGTCCCGGTCGTGGCCGCGACGGGATCGCAGTCGCTGGCCGAGAGCGAGGAGCTCACGACGCACGCCGTCCGCGCCGGCGTCGACGCCCTGCTGGTCGTCACGCCCTACTACATCCGGCCGCCGCAGCGCGGCCTCATCGAGTACTATCTCGCATTGACCAAACGCCACGACGTCCCGTGGATGATCTATCACATTCCGGGACGCACGGCGGTGCACGTCACGCTGGAGACCGTCGTCGAACTGGCGCGCCGCTCGCCGACGTTCGTGGGCATGAAGCACGCCGCCAGCGATCTCGGCTTCGTCTCGGAGTGCTTGCACGCGCTGCCCGACCTGCGCATCTTCGTCGGGCTCGAAGAGCTGAGCTTCCCGATGATGGCGATCGGCGCGGTCGGTTTGATGAACGCCGTCGGCAACCTCCACCCGCGCATCCTCGCGCAGCTTTGCGACGCCGTCTGGTCCGGCGATATGCTGCTCGGCCGCACGCTGCACCAGCGCCTGCTCGAACTGAACAAGGCCGTCTTCTTCGACACGAACCCGATCCCGATCAAATACATGATGAAGCGGCTGGGGCTGATCGAACGCAACGAGCATCGCCTGCCGATGGTGCCGGCGACGCCGGAGCTCGAAGCGCGTTTGGACGGCGCGCTCGAACGGTGCGGCCTCTTCGACCTCCACGCCGCGCGATGAAGCTGCTCTCGTTCGCGGCGCGCGACGGCCGCCGCAGTTTCGGCGCCGTCGTTGACGGCGGCGTCGTCGACCTCGCGCCGCGCCTCGTCGGCGTTACGGACCTGCAGGCGCTCATCACGCGCGACGGTCTCGACGCGGCGCGCGCCGCCGCGCGCTCGGCGCCGGCCGACTATCGGCTCGAGGAGATCGCCTTCTTGCCGCCGATCCTCGCGCCCGAGAAGATCGTCTGCATCGGCGTCAACTACGTGAACCGCAACGAGGAGTACCGGGACGCCTCCGACCCGCCGCAATACCCGAGCGTCTTTCTCCGTACGCCGGGATCACTCACCGGTCACCTGCAGCCGATCCTCCGGCCGCCCGAATCGCCGCAGCTCGATTACGAAGGCGAGATCGTCCTGGTGATAGGCAAGGGCGGACGGCGCATCCCGCGGGGCCGGGCCCGCGAGCACGTCTTCGGGTTGACCGCGATGAACGAGGGGACGATCCGCGACTGGGTGCGCCACGCGAAGTTCAACGTCACGCAGGGGAAGAATTTCGGCAGCTCCGGCGCGGTCGGGCCCTGGATCGTCCCGGCAGCAGAGATCGGTGACTTCCGCGATCTGCGCGTCACGACGCGGGTCAACGGCGAGCGGCGCCAGCACGACACGACCGCCAACCTCGCGTTCCCGTTCGACTACCTCATCGAGTACGTCTCCACGTTCGCCGAACTCCGGCCGGGCGACCTCATCGCGACCGGCACGCCGACCGGCGCCGGCGCGCGCTTCACCCCGCCGAGGTACCTCGTCCCCGGCGACGTCGTGGAAGTCGAGGTCGAGGGCGTCGGGACGCTCGCGAACCCCGTCCGCGACGAATAGGCGTCAGCAGGAAGGCACTTCACCAGACCTTCACATCTTTGGGGTTCACTCGCGGGCATGAGCTGCCGGGTCAAGCCCCAATCGTGAGGGTTTATGGTCGGTCCCGCTCGCGGTCAGGCGACGGCGCTGCGGACCTGTTCCGCCACGGCGCGGTACCCGAAGCGTCCGCGCAGGGACGCGAGAAGCGGATCGGTCCGGACGAACACGATCCAGGGGTCGTCGTCGACGATCGCCTGCTGCAGCGCCTCGATCGCCTCGTCCGACCGTCCCAGCCCGACGAGCGCGACCGCACGCTGGTACGACGGCAGGCCGTCCAGTTCGACCGGAAACTCTTGCGGTGCGCGGCCGCCGTCGCGTGCGCGCGCGCGAATCTGGAGCGCACGGACCTGCGGCCAGCGATCGTCGCCGCCAAACCCCTCGAGCGCGGCCAGCACGCCGGCGTACCGCTCGGCGCACGTCAGCGCGCGGGCGAGTTCGTACCGCGCGGCCGGATAGTCCGGGTCCGTTTCCACAACGCCGCCCAAGATCTCGATCGCGTCGTCGAACCGGCCTTCGAAGCAGCGCGCGACGCCGAACGACGTCAGCGCGTCGACCGCTTCGGGCGCGTGCAGCAGTGCTTCACCGACATGATCGAGCGCCGCGGTCGTGTCTCCGCGCGCGAGCGCGTGCGACACGGCGAAGATGCGCGCATCGATGCACGCCGGATCGTAGGTGAGCGCGGCGTCGATCGCGCGCGCCGCGCCCCGGAAGTCGCGGTAGCCGAACAACCGGATGTCGGCCAGCGCGGCTTGCGCTTCGGCGAGATGCGGTTCGAGTTCGAGCGCGCGGTGCACCGAATCCAGCGCCGCGGAGAACGCCGCGCGAGGTTCCGCGAACAAGTACTCGGCTTCGATCAAGCGCGCGTCGGCGATGCCGCAGTGGGCCTTCGCCATCGTGGGCGCCCGCTGCAGCGCTTCCTCGAAGCAGGCGATTGCCGAGCGCACGCAATCCGGCGTCCGCCGCCGCCACAAACGCCGTCCGCGCGAGTACCAGACCAGCGCTTCGAGCGACGGGCGCGCACGTTCGCGCACCAGCGACTCGATTTGGCTCGAGATCGCGTCGAGCGCCTCGGCGCGGCGGCGGAAACAGTGGCGCTCCGAGAGGTGCAGCTCGCCGGCGACGACCTTTGTGGTGCGCCCTTCGAAGTCGACGCCGGTTACGATCCGGCGCAGGATCATGTCGTCGGGGCCCGCCAGCGCACCGTCGATCGCGGAGAGGAGCGCTTCCCGAGCCGTCGGGGTGCCCAGCGCCGCACGCAGCGCGATACCGAGCGTGTCGCGCTCCAGCTGCGCGGGGTGCCGAACCTTCCGCAGCAGTTCTCGGGTCCGGCGAAAGCTCCAGACCTGATTCATGCCACAGATCGTAACGAATGCTCCGTACCAAGTCTTGATCGGTTATCAACGCGCCAAGCGCAGGAGAAGACGATACCTAGAACCTACCCGTAGATTAGGAAGACGACTGCATGCAGGTTCAGCCCGCCTACGCGTTCGGACCCTTCGCGCTCGACCCAGCGAGCCGCAGTTTGACTCTGCACGGTATGCACGTGCCGCTTCGGCCGAAGACCTTCGAGCTGCTCGAGTGCTTCCTGGAGCGCGCCGGCCGCGTGGTGACCAAAGCCGAGCTGATCACCGACCTCTGGCCCGACGGCGAAGTGACCGAGCAGAACCTCGCCCAGCAGGTGTTTCTGCTCCGCTCGGCCCTGAGCAGCCATGCTTCCGAAGCCTTCGTCGTCACCGTCCCCGGACGCGGCTATCGTTTCGTCGCGCCGGTCGACGTGCGGCCGGCGCGCGATGTTCCGCACAGCGATCTGCAGCGGCTGTACCTGCGCGGCCGGTATCATTGGGAGAAACGCACGCGGCAGGGGCTGAGCGAGGCGCAAGCGTGCTTCGAGCGCGCCATCGCGCTCGACCCGGCGTACGCGCCGGCGCACTCCGGGCTCGCGAGCACGTACATGCTGCGCGGCGAGTTTCTGCACGAACTCTCGGACCGCGCCTTTCCCGCCGCGCGCCGAGTGGCGCTGCGCGCGCTCGAGCTCGATCCCGCGCAGCCCGAGGCCCTTACCGTGCTCGGCGACGTCGCATTCTTCTACGACCGCGATCTCGAAACGGCCGAGCGGCACTTCGACGACGCGCTCGCGATCGACGCGCGCTACCGGACCGCCCGCCTCTTTCTGGCTTGGCTGTGCCTCGCCAGCGGACGCTTTGCCCAGGCGCGCCTCGAGATGGAGACGGCGCTCGGCGACGCGCCGTACGATCTGCCGCTTCAGACGGCGCTCGGCGTGCTCGCAATGTTCGAAGGGGACAGCGCCGCGAGCGTCACGCAGCTCCGCTTCGTGCTCGATCTCGAGCCGACGTTCAATCTCGCCAGCTACTATCTCGCGGCCGTGCTCTGTACGCGCGGCGACTACACCGAGGCGCTCGCGGTCCTCGATACCGATGAATCGGGCGAATGGACGCAAGGCAGCGCCGCGATCGGCGCATTCGCCGCCTATCGGCTTGGCGACGTCGAACGCGGACGCGAGTACGAGCGCGTCGTCGAAGACTACGCGGCGCGCGGCGAACAGGTCTCGGCCTTCAATCGCGCGGCAGTCGCGGTCGGCAAGCGCGACATCCCGGCCGCTCTCGCGGCGATCTCCACCGGCGCGGCGATGCACGATCCGTGGCTCGTGTTCATTCCGGAACACCCGCTCTTCGGGACCGAACTGCGCTGCGATCCCCGCTATCTGCGGACGCTCGAACGGATTGGACTCAGCCGCCGCTCGGAATACGGTACCTGACGAGGAGAACGCCGGGACGTTCGTCCTCGCGCGAGGGGACCTGCGCACTACGCGGCGTGGATCCGACCGTACCGCGGCGTTTCGCGTTGAGAAACGTTGATGCAGCGGGCGCTCGGCTCGGGGTACGATACATTCGTGATCACAGCGCGAAGGCGTCCTCGGGTGGCGGTTGTCGGACCCTCCGAGATGGCGGCTGACGTGCGCGACGCATTGCACGACGAACTCGACGTGATTCGCCGCGTATGGCTGCCGGGCGCCGAAGCGCCGCGAACCCTCGACGAGGGTGTCGACGCATTGCTGCTCGTCGTGCACGAACACGAGTTGGCCCGGTGCGTCCCCGCAGCCCGGAAGAGCACGCGCATTCCGCTGATCGTCATGACGCTCGACACGACGGCGAACGCACGGGCGCGCGCGCTCGATCTCGGTGCCGACGACGCGATCAGCGCGGCCTGGGACGACGCGGAGTTGCGCGCGCGCATCCGCGCGCTGCTGCGGCGCACGCCGGGCTCGGCGCCGGCGGTCGTGCAAGTCGAAGATCTCGAGATCGATCTCGGCGCGCGCAGCGTGCGCCGCGGCGGCGACGTGGTCCGCATCTCGCCGGCTGAGTTTTCGGTGCTGGGCTCGCTCGCACGCAATCCGGGCAACGTGGTGAGACGCGAAGATCTCGCGCGCGAAGTGTGGGGTGACGCGCAGGCCGTCGCGGACGGTCGCCTCCACACGACCGTTTCGACCCTGCGTTCCAAGCTCGACCGCTCGCCGTTCGTGCCGCTGATCCGCACGATCCACCGGGTCGGGTACGCTCTGCGCCGCTAGCCGCCGCTGAACACCGAGTCCGCCACCACGGCGTTGAAGGAATATGCTCCGTAGTCCAAGACCGCGTGCACGCGATACCCGCCGGCATCGAGATCGGCCTCGGCGCGTTTGGGAAGCTGATACGGACCGGCAGCGGATTCTTCGATCATCATCGCGATCGTCGTGCCGTCTTTGAAGATCCAACGGCCGCGCAGCACGGCGGAGGCGTCGGTGTCGAAGTCGACCAGCATGCGGTCGACGTCGCCGGGACGGCGCGGCGTCCCCTCGATGCGGTAGGTGGTGCGGTTCTCGTCCGTGACAACGTCGCGCACGCGCAGCTCATAGGTGCTGCCCCAGGTAAGCGGAGAGCCGATCTCGGCGAAGACGTGCCGGTACGCGGCCGGCATCGAACGCAGGTCGAGCGCGACGCGGTCGGGCCGCTTGTAATACGCCGTGCCGTTCAAGCCGAAATGAAACGTGATCAGTTTGTGCAGATGAACGTCGACGTGCACCGGAACGGTGTACGAATCGAGCAGCGCGTCGTGCTCGGTGAAGCGCGCCAGAACCTGCGCGGCTGTAGGGCGCGGCCCGAACGTTGCAGCGGCAGCGGCATTGGCGGCGGCGCGGGCCGGCTCCCCAGGCGCGATGGCGTTCAAGGTGAGGAGCAGCAGTGCCGGAGCGGCGACGCGCCCCACGAGCCTCGGTGCCATGTGATGTGTGGCACGTATTCCCCGATCCCCGGACGGCACGACGCGACTGAGCGTTAGGCTGCGTCGCTCCAGACGGGGACGATCGCGCGAACGGCGCCGTGGACGCCGTAGACCCGCGCCGTCGCATCCAACTGGTCGAGCGGAACCGGCTCCGGCGTCACGACGCTGCCGCCGTCGAAGCGGACGAGCACCCGCGCGCGCAGCGGCTGCGTGACGAGATCGGCGCCGGCGTGCACCGCGACGTGGGGTTCGCCCCCCGCCAGCGCCGCCACGATGTCGGCGACGACCGCCGACGCGGTCGGATCGCCGCCGGCTCCCGCGCCGGCGAACGTCAGCGCGCCGCAGCCGCGGCCGACCACGCGCACGACATTGCCGGCGCCGCGCGGCTGGGCGAAGGGATGCGCGGCCGGAACGTACGCGGGCGTTACGCCCGCTTCGATCCCTTCGCCGGAGCGCTTCGCGATCGCGAGCAGCTTCAACCGCCAGCCGCGCTCCGCGCCCGCCTGTACGTCGGCGGCGCTCAGCGCCGCGATGCCGTGGCGGAGCACGCCGCCGGAGGTCGACGGCCGGCGGAACGCGAGCCCGGCGAGGATCGCGAGTTTGTGCGCCGCGTCGTGACCGTCGACGTCGGCACGCGGATCGGCTTCGGCGAAACCGAGCTGCTGTGCTTGCGCGAGCGCTTCATCGTAGGCCGCGCCGGCGTCCATCGCGTCGAGCACGAAGTTCGTCGTTCCGTTCAGCACGCCGCCGATTTCGAGCACGTCCTCGCTCCCGAGCGATCCCGCCAATGCGCGCACGATCGGGATCGCGCCGCCGACCGCCGCTTCGTACCGCAGCGTGGCGCCGGTGCGCGCCGCGAACGCCGCGAGCCACGGGCCTTCGGTCGCGATCAGGTCTTTGTTCGCCGTGACGACATCTTTGCCGCGAGCGATCGCGCGCAGCACGAGCTCGCGCGCCAGGCCCACGCCGCCGATGCACTCCACCACGACGCGCACCGCCGGATCGTCGACGACCTCGAACGGGTCGCCGTCGAAATCTTCCCACGCGACGGCGCGCGGCTTGTGCGGATCGCGGACCGCGATCCCGCGCACGAGGTCGGGATGCAGTTCCAGCAGCCGGCGCGCGACGCTCGACCCGACGGTGCCGCAGCCGAGCAGGCCGATCCCGTTGACGCGCTGCGCCGTCGCGGTAGCCGTCGAAATCGACGCCGCTTCAGACGAGCAGAGAACCTTGGGAACGGTGTGCACGAGTGCCTCCATGGTCGGTAAACCGGGAAATGAAAACGGCCCCCGCCGATTGGCGAGGGCCGTGTCTGTCGTCGCTAGCGTCCGCGTTACGCCGACGTCGACCCAGACCCGCCCTCGCTGAGGGTAGTCG
>JAQBPL010000315.1 GCA_028287545.1 Vulcanimicrobiota bacterium
CCGCTGCTCGGGGAATTGCAGGCGCGCAACATCGGCGTCGTGACGAACGCCGGCGGCCTCAACCCACGCGCCGCGCGCGAGGCATTGCTGGCGGCGGCACGGGAGCGCGGCGTCACGCCGCGCATCGCGATCGTGGCGGGCGACGATCTTCTGCCGCAGCTCGACCGCGTTCGCGCGCTCGAACCGCGCGAGATCGGCTCGGGCGCACCGCTCCCGGGCCACCTCGTCAGCGCGAACGCGTATCTCGGCGCGGTTCCGATCGCGCGCGCGCTCGACGCGGGCGCGCAGATAGTCCTCTGCGGTCGGGTCGTCGATTCGGCACTGACCCTCGGCGTGCTGATGCACGCGTTCGGATGGCGAGTCGACGATTTCGACCGGCTCGCAGCGGGCAGCTTGGCGGGACACGTCATCGAGTGCGCCGTTCAGGCGACCGGCGGGCTCTTCACCGATTGGCGCGACGTGCCGGGCTGGGACGACATGGGCGCGCCGATCGCGACCTGCAGCGACGACGGCAGCTTCGTCATCTCGAAACCGGCCGGGACGGGCGGTCTCGTTTCGCCGGCGACGGTCGCGGAGCAAATCGTCTACGAGATCGGCGATCCGGCCGCGTACGAACTTCCCGATGTGAGCTGCGATTTCACGCAAGTGCGGCTGGAAGACCTCGGCGGCGACCGCGTGCGCGTTTGGGGAGCCCGCGGACGCGCGCCGAGCGCGACGTACAAGGTTTCGGCGACCTATCTCGACGGCTACCGGATCGCGGCGACGATGCTGATCGCCGGCGGCGAGGCCGCGGGGCGCGCCGAACGCGCAGGGCACGCGATCCTCACCCGGGCCGCCCGGATCGCGGCGGCGCGCGGCTTCGCGCCGTTCGCGGAAACGAGCGTCGAAGTCGCCGGCGGCGGCGCGATCGTCGGCCTGCCCGCGCTCGCCGATGCCGCGCGCGAAGTCGTGCTCAAGCTCGCGGCTCGCCATGCGGAACGCGCACCGCTCGATGTGCTCGCGCGTGAGATCGCGCCGGCCGGCTGCGCGATGGCGCAGGGATTCACCGGGCTGATTGGCGGGCGTCCGAAGGCGGTGCCGGTGATTCGACTGTTCTCGTTTCTCGTTGATAAGCGCGTGGTTGAGGAGATCGTGGAACTGGACGGTGAGGCGATACCGCTGATTGAAGCCCCGCTTACGGCCGCGTCTTCCGTTCCCGCGAGCGTCGATGGTGGCTCACCCTTCGACAAGCTCAGGGTGACAATGAACGGCACGGTGACGACGGCGCCGTTGCGGGCGATTGCTTGGGGGCGTAGTGGTGACAAGGGCGATTCGTGTAACATTGGGATCATTGCGCGGCATCCGGCGTTCGCGGCGCTGATCGCGCAGCAGGTGACCGCCGAGCGCGTTGCCGCGCGGTTTGCGTATGTGGCGTGCGGCCCGGTGACGCGCTACGAGCTGCCCGGGTTCGACGCGTTCAACTTCGTGCTCGAGAACGCGCTCGGCGGCGGCGGGGTCGCTTCGCTGCGCTACGATCCGCAAGGGAAGACGTTCGCGCAGATCCTGCTGGACGAGCCGGTGCTCGTCCCCGATGCCTGGCTCGACGACGACGGCCGGCCGAACCTCGCCCACCTCGACGCCGCGCACGCGCTCGCCTGATGCCCGTCCTCACGACCGGCGTGGATGTGAACTCCGCGGCGTTCAGTGCGAATTGCTCGCGCATGCTCGAGCACCTCATACGGCTGCGCGATCTCGAGGAGCGCACGCGTACCGCGTCGGCCCGCGCCAAGAAACGCTTCGACGAGCGCGGCGCGCTGCTGCCGCGGGAGCGCATCGGACGCTTGCTCGATCTCGGCTCGCCGTGGCTGGAGCTTTCGTCGCTCGCGGGCTACCTGCAGGACGACCCCGATCCCGAGCGGAGCATCCCCGGCGCGCGCATCGTCACCGGCATCGGCTACGTTTCGGGGACGCGCTGCCTCGTCGTCGTCAGCGACGCGGGGATCGACGCCGGAGCGCTCGGCGCGATGTCGCTCGAGAAGATCCTGCGCGCGCAAGAGATCGCGCTCCAAAACAAGCTGCCGTTCGTGCACCTCGTCGAGTCGGCCGGGGCGAACCTCCTCTCGTACCGCGTCGAAGGATTCGTGCTCGGCGGCGCGCTCTTCCGCAACTTCGCGCGGCTCTCGGCGGCGGGACTGCCGGTCGTCACCGTCGTTCACGGGTCGTCGACGGCGGGCGGCGCGTACATGCCCGGGCTTTCGGACTACGTCGTGATGGTGCGCGGCCGCGCGCGCGCGTTTCTCGCCGGGCCGCCGCTGCTGCGCGCGGCGACCGGCGAGGTTGCGACCGAAGAGGATCTCGGCGGCGCGGAACTGCACGCGCGCGTCACGGGCCTCGCCGAGTACGTCGGCGAGAACGACGCCGACGCGCTGCGCATCGCGCGCGAGATCGTTTCGCGCCTGCCGTGGGAACGCGTGCCGCTGCCGGCCGGACCGCCGCCGCGGTACGATCCCGAAGAGCTGCTCGGCGTGATGCCGGCCGATCCGCGGCACCCGGCCGAGATGCGCGAGGTGATCGCGCGCATCGTCGACGGCTCCGAGTTCCTCGAATTCAAGCCGGACTACGGCTCGGCGACCGTCGTCGGGCACGCGGCGATCGATGGGATGCCGGTGGGGATCCTCACCAACAACGCGCCGCTCGATCCCGACGGCGCGACGAAGGCGACCCACTTCATCCAAGCCTGCTGCCAAACCGGAACGCCGCTGATCTACCTGCAGAACACGACCGGCTACATCGTCGGCACCGCATCCGAGGGCGCCGGGATGATCAAGCACGGCTCGAAGATGATCCAAGCCGTGACGACGGCCAACGTTCCGCAGCTCACCGTCATGTGCGGCGCGTCGTTCGGCGCCGGCAATTACGGTATGTGCGGGCGCGGCTTCGCGCCGCGCTTTCTCTTCTCGTGGCCGAACGCCGAGACCGCGGTGATGGGGCCGCAGCAGGCGGCGACCACGATGGGGATCGTGTTCGAGGAGGGCGCGAAGCGGCGCGGTCAGCCCGCCGACCAGGCGCAGATCGCCGCCCTGCAGGAGCAGATCGTCGAGCGCTTCTCCTCGCAGATGGACGCGTTCGTCACCTCGGGCCGCATGCTCGACGACGGCGTGATCGATCCGCGCGACACGCGCCGCGTGCTCTCGTTCGCGCTCTCCGTCTGCGCTGACGCCGACCGGCGCACGGTGCGCCCCATCCAATTCGCGGTGGCGCGGCCATGATTCGCCGCGCACTGCACGGCGGCGTTCTCACGCTGACCTTCGATCGTCCGGAAGCGCGCAACGCGCTGACGTCGGAGATGCTCGGTGCGCTCATCACCGGCTTCGACGAGGCTGACCGCGACCCGACGGTGCGGGCGTTCGTGCTGCGCGCGGCTGGGCCGAGCTTCTGCGCCGGCGGTGACTTCGCCGCGTTTCGCCGCCTGATCGCGGAGGCGGCGCCGGCCGACGAGCCCGATCCGATCGTCGGCTACAATCGCGCCTACGGCGCGGTGCTCGAACGGTTGGCCGGGCTCGCGGTGCCGACGATCGCCGTCGTCGCGGGCGCTGCCGCCGGCGGCGGCGTCGGCTTCGTAGCCGCGAGCGATTTCGTCGTCGCGCGCGCGGACGCGACGTTCCGCCTGCCCGAAGTGACGCTCGGTCTTCCGCCCGCGCAAGTCGCGCCGTTCGTCGCCGACCGGATCGGCCGCGTGCGCGCGCTCCAGCTGATGCTGACCGCCGAGACGCTGGACGCGGAAGGGGCGCTGCGATGCGGGCTCGTCGACCGCGTCGCCCCGAACGACGCCGAGCTCGCGGCGGAACTCGCACGAACGGTGGCCGCGCTCGAACGCGCGGATCCGGCGGCGGTACGCGCGACGAAGGCGATCCTCGCGCGCGATCGGGCCGGCGAGCGCGGTGCGACCCTCGACTTCGCCGCCGAGCAGTTCGCGCGCGCGCTGCGTTCCGGGGCGGTGAACGAACGGCTCGCGGCGCGGGCGCCCTCCTCGTGAGCGCGGTTTCCTTCGAGGGCGGCATCCTCGTCGCGAACCGCGGCGAGATCGCGCTGCGCGTGATGCGCACGGCACGACGGCTCGGCTATCGTACGATCGCGGTCTACGCCGGTGCGGATCGCGACGCGCCGCACGTCGCGTTCGCCGACGCCGCGGTGGGGCTCGCGTCGTATCTCGACGCAGAAGCGATCGTGGCTGCGGCGCGCGCAACCGGTGCGGAAGCGATCCATCCCGGCTACGGGTTCCTCTCCGAGCGGCCGGATTTCGCGGACCGCTGCGAACGCGAAGGGATCGTGTTCATCGGACCGAGTGCCGCCGCAATGCGCGCGCTCGGCGACAAAGCTGCCGCGAAGCGCGCGCTCGACGGATCCGGCGTGCCGCTCGTCCCCGGCTATCACGGCGGCGCGCAGGACGACGCGATCCTCTCGGCCGCCGCAGCCGAACTCGGCTATCCCGTGATGGTGAAGGCCGCGGCCGGCGGCGGGGGCCGCGGGATGCGGCTCGTCGATGCACCGGCGGCGCTCGCGAGCGCGCTCGCCTCGGCGCGCGCCGAAGCACAGGCCGCGTTCGGCGATCCGACGCTGCTGCTCGAGCGCGCGCTCATCGCGGCGCGTCACGTCGAGGTGCAGATCGCCGGCGACCGTTTCGGAAGCGTCGTGCACTTCGGCGAGCGAGACTGCAGCGTGCAGCGGCGCTTCCAGAAGCTGATTGAAGAGAGCCCGTCGCCGGCGGTCGATCCGGCGCTGCGCGAGCGGCTCGGCGCGGCGGCGATCGCAGCCGCGCGGATCGCGGGCTACGTCGGGCTCGGCACGATCGAGTTTCTGCTCGACGCGGACGGCGCGTTCTACTTCATCGAGGCCAACGCGCGACTGCAGGTCGAGCATCCGGTCACCGAGGCGATCGCGAACGTCGATCTGGTCGAGTGGCAGATTCGCATCGCGCGCGGCGAACCGCTGCCGCTCGCGCAGGCGGCGATACGGCTTGAGGGTCATGCGATCGAAGCGCGCCTGTGCGTCGAGGATCCCGCGCACGGCTTTTTGCCGCAGAGCGGGACGCTGGTGCGCTGGGCGGCCCCCTCCGGCGTGCGCGTCGATCACGCCCTCGCCTCCGGGAGCGAAATCTCGGCCGAGTACGACTCGATGATCGCGAAGCTGATCGCGCACGGACCGACCCGCGACGACGCGCGCCGCGCCCTGGTGCGCGCCCTCGAAGAGACGGTCGCGCTCGGTCTGCCGACGAACGCCGCGTTTCTCGCGGCGTGCTTGCGCGACGAGACGTTCGCCGCCGGCGGCGCGACGACGGCGTTCATCGCCGAACGCGCGCCCGGCATGACGGAGGGGCCGGGGACGCCGGCCGGCGCGGCCGTCGCGCTCGCCACGGTGCTGCGGTTCGCCTCGGCCGCGTGCCGCAGCGAGTTCGGCGCTTGGACCGCGTGGAGCACGGGCGCGTATCCGCCCGCAACGGTGGTGCTGGCGGACACGCGCGACGGCACGGTCACGGCGGCGCGCGTCGAGCTCGAGTCGCCGAACCGGTTCTCGGTCGCCGCCGGCGCGACGACGCACCAGGTCGAGCTGCCGGCGCAGTTCGACCCCGGCGCGGCACGCGTGCGCGTGCTGCTCGACGGGGTCGCGCATGCGGTCGCATACGCCGAAGACGGAGAGCGCTGTTTCGTCGCCATCGGTGCGGAGGCGTTCGCGTTCGACGACCTCGCACGCGTCCCGGCGGCCGCGCGCAACGAAGCGAGCGGCGACGGCATCGTGCGCGCGCCGACCAGCGGCAAGGTCCTCGACGTGCGGATGCGCGTCGCGGAACGGGTCGAGCGCGGCGCGGTCGCCGTCGTCCTTCAAGCGATGAAGATGGAACACGCGGTCGCCGTCACCCGCAGCGGAACCGTCCGCGAGGTCGCCGTGCGAATCGGCGACCAAGTCGCCCTCGGCACCCTCCTCATCGCCCTCGACCCCGACACATAGCTCCGTCATCCCGAGCTTGTCGAGGGACCCCCGCCTCGCGCTGAGCGAAGCCGAAGCGCGAGCCCCTATCTCGACGGCGGAGGTAGGTGGTCGTCCCTCGACGACAAGGGTTGCTCGACAAGCTCGCAATGACAGCAGACAAGCTCGCAATAACGCGCGGTGCGGTCGACCCCTATTTTGACGGCCGAGGCCCCTACCGAAGCGCCGCCGGTTGGGGTAGGATGTACGTCCTACGAAGTGAGGGCACGATGGCCGAGCACACGACCCACGACCAGCATACGCATACGCATGCGTCCGGATGCGGGCACACTGCCGTACTGCACGAAACTCACGTCGACTATCTCCACGACGGGCACCTGCATCACATCCACGAGGCGCACGTCGACGAACACGTCCTCGGAGTCTCGGGCACGAACCCGCAGGACTGCGACAGCGGGCACGGCTGCGACGCCCACGACGCCACCCACAAGCATAGTTCGACCTGCGGCCACGAAACCGTTCCGCACGGAAACCACACCGACTACCTCGTCGACGGACACCTGCACAATCAGCACGGCGCGCACTGCGACGACCACGGAAAGCTCGCACCCGCCTGACGCGGATTCGTGACGGGCTAGGTCAGCGCGAACATCGCGTCGTCGTCGGATGCCAGTACGTCGAGCACCAGCTCGTACGGACGACGCGGACCGTATAGCGAGTCGAAGAACGGCCGCGTTTCGGTTGGGACCCCGGCGACAGTGAGACCTTCGATTGCCGCGGTCCAGCGCGCCCGCCGCTCGGGACTCGCGTTCGCGCATACCCGGGCGGCGACTTCCGCGTCGTCGCGTGCCGCGCCGACGGCCGCGACGAACTCGTCCTCGGAGATCCGGAGCATCTCCAGCAGCGACGAGCTAATCCCCGGCCCGATGAAGTAGACGCCCGGGTTGCCGCCGGGCAGCAGCGCGCGCGCCTTGTCGATCGTGCGCGGCAGCAGGACCACACCCTCCAGGGCGGCGTGCGGCGCGCGGGGCGGGTGTTCGCGAAGATCGAGCGGCTCCATAGAGCCGATTCTACGCCGCCGCTTCCTCCAGCCCCACCTCGGCGGTCGCGTCTAACGCCGCGGCGAGGTCGGCGATCAGATCCTCGGCGTCTTCGAGCCCGATCGAGAGGCGCAGCAAGTCCGGCGTGATGCCCAGTTCGGCCTTGCGCTCCGCAGGGACCGTCTTGTGCGTCATCTCGGCCGGGCTGCAGATCAACGATTCCGGTCCGCCGAGCGAGACCGCGAGGTTGAATAGCCGCGTCGCGCGCAGCAATTCGAGCGCGCGCGCGCCGCCGCCGCGTACGCGGAAGGAGACGATCCCGCCGAAACCGCGCTGCTGCCGCTGCGCCAGCTCGTAATCCGGGTGCGATTCGAGCCCCGGAAAGAACACCGCCGCGACGTCGTCGCGCGTCTCGAGCCAGCGCGCGACCGCGAACGCACTCGCTTCGTGTTGTTTCATCCGCAGCGCAAGCGTCTTGGCGCCGCGCAGCGTGAGGTACGCATCTTGCGGGCCGGGGATCGCGCCGACCGCGTTCTGGTGGTACGCGATGCGTTCGAACAGCACCGGATCGTTGCAGATCACGATGCCGCCGACGACGTCGCTGTGACCGTTGATGTACTTGGTCGTGGAGTGGACGACGACGTCGGCGCCGAGCTCGAGCGGTCGCTGAAAGTACGGCGAAAGAAACGTGTTGTCGACCGCGAGAATCCGGCCGGGGCCCTTCAACGCTGCGAGCGCGCGCAGGTCGGCGACGCGCAAGAGCGGGTTGGTCGGCGTCTCGATCCAGAGCAGCTTCGTGTTCGGCCGCAGGGCCGCGCGGACGGCGTCGAGATCAGTCGTGTCGACGAACGTCGTTTCGATCCCGTAGCGGGAGAGCTCGTCGACGAAGAGGCGATAGGTGCCGCCGTAACAGTCGCTCGTCGCGACCAGATGATCGCCGGCCTGCAGCAGCGAGCACGCGCCGAAGATCGCCGCCATCCCGGAACCGAACGCGGCTCCGAACGCGCCGCCTTCCAGTTCCGCCAATTGCCGCTCCAGCGCTAAGCGCGTGGGGTTGCCGGTGCGCGAGTAGTCGAAGCCCTTGTCGACGCCGACCGCCTCCTGGGTGAAGGTCGCGGTCTGGTAGATCGGCACGACGGTCGAGCCGGTCGACGTGCAGGGGTCTTGCCCGGCGCGGATCGCCCGGGTCGAGAAGCCGTCGGTGGGACGGCAGCGGGTGCTCGTATCGGGAGCAGAGTGGGCCGACGGTTTGGTCGCCATGAGTTGCACTCCGGAGTGGGACGAGGGGAATTAAAAAAGCCCTCGCGGTCAGCGAGGGCTTTCGTAGGGGCAGCGAGCCTGAGCTCAGCTAACCCGAACGGAAACACCGCCGACCGCTTACGCGGGTGCGCATCATCATTCGCATCATGAGGCCGGCGGAAAAGTTCATTTCAGGGAGGTTACCACGCCCGGCCCCGGGCGTCAAGGAAGCCGCCTGCTCGCCGGCTTTGCTTCAGAGGTCAAGGATCGCCCTAAGGCGGTACGGTGTCGCATCGGCTCGGTTTACCCGCGAGCCCCATTAGCACTGCACTCGGCCTAGTGCCCCCAAGGGAGATCCCTGGGCTTTTAGACATCGATCCTATGCGGCACCGCACCAGGCCAGCCGTTCGGGAATTTGTCCGGGGGATACCATGTGTTGCCAGTAGGCGGATATAGCATCACGCGAAAATTTATAGCGGGCGGCCTAAGTATGGTAAGTTCTCCCGACGTCTGGTTCCTTGGCCCCATCAACACCGTAGCTTGACCGCGACTCTTGATTTGGAGAAACGGACCGATCGCTTGTCCCCAGGGGTCCAGCGAGCTCGAATACTCAAACCGAACGGTGAGGAATCCGGTATCCTCTTCGACTACGGACAATATGCGTGTGGTATGAATTGACCCATAGCAGATCTCACGATAACCGGGCAGCCACTTTCGCGCGCGAGCGGTAAACGCGAAAGCCGGCGTGACGGCAACGAGTGCGGGGCCAGAACGCGAGGGCGGTTGTACAACGTGCAGCACACCCTCGTGAACCATGAGGTTCTGAAACCAATATTGTGGCGCCTTCGGATCGAGTGGCGCAGGGAACCGTAGAGGGGCCGCGCAGAGCTTCCCTCGATCCAGCCCCCAGAGGTCAATCCGTTTGCGTAAATCTGCATCCCTTGTCGCCGCGCTGCAATCCGCGAGCAGCATGGAAGCAACGACGGCGACAAGGGCAGCCTTCACTTAATGCCGCCCGCCGGAGCGCGGCCGGCGTCGGCGAATACAAGCCGCCGAGCGACGCTCAGAAGCCGCACGCCTCGTGCGGCTCCTTTATATTTGGCGATCTTAATCCGACGCAACCAGCAGCAACAACGCAATACAACGTTGCGCGAACATGTCGATCGTTTTCTACCGGCCGGCGGCTTGGGCCACGGCGCGCGCCGTGAACACATCCGCCATCGCGGCGCGGTACGCGCCCGAGGCGAACGTGTCGGAACGCGCCTCCTGACCGGACGCCGCTCCGGCGCAGGCCGCGGCGACCGCGTCGTCGTCGCCTGCGCGCACCCCGGCAAGGGCACTCTCCACGCGTCCGGCCCGGAACGCCGAATCACCGACGCCGGTGATCGCGACGCGCGCCGCGCCGATCGCGCCGCCGCTGAGTGTGAGTACAACGGCCGAACCGACGACCGCGTAGTGCGAGGCCGGATGGTGGTACTTGAGGTACGCCGAGTTCGGCGCCGCGTCGAAGGAGATCGCGGTCAGCACTTCGCCCGCGCCGAGCGCAGTGTCGAACATCCCGCGGAAGAAGTCCCCGGCCGGCACCTTGCGTTCGCCGCCTTTTCCGATCAGGGTGAGCGTCGCATCGAGCGCGAGCAGAACGGCCGGATAGTCGGCGGACGGATCGCCGTGCGCCGACGCGCCGCCGATCGTGCCGCGATTGCGGACTTGCGGATCGCCGAGCTGGTTGGCGGCATCCCACAGCGCGGGCGCGCTCTTCTTCAGGGCGTCGCTGGCCGCGAGCGCCGCGTGCTTGGTCAGCGCCCCGATCGTGACGCGGTTCCCCTCGACGCGGATTGCGTCGAGCTGCGGAATGCCGGTGATGTCGATGAGCGTCGCCGGAGTCGCGAGCCGCAGCTTCATCATCGGGATGAGACTGTGGCCGCCGGCGAGTAGCTTCGCGTCGTCACCGTGTTCGCCGAGCAGGCGAATCGCGTCGTCGACGCTCGACGCGCGAACGTAGTCGAAGGCAGCTGGAATCATCGCGCTCTCCCGTTCCCGGTCTTTGCGTGCATCGCGAGCCACAGTTTCTCGGGCTTCAGCGGCATGTCGATGTGCACGACGCCGAACGGCGCCAGCGC
>JAQBPL010000321.1 GCA_028287545.1 Vulcanimicrobiota bacterium
TGCTGACCGAGGATCTGCAGCGCTTCGCCGCGGGCGACGACGCGGTGCGCGGCTACGTCGACTTCCTGCGCGAGCGGATGTACGTCTCGATCGAGCTCGTCGCCGGTCGCGTCGACGCGGCGCATCCCCTCACGTCGTTTCTGGTCGAGCGGTGCGGCGTGCTGCCCGCGGAACTCGCCGCGCTGCGCTCCGGTGGGACGCCGCCTGACCTCGTCGCTTTCAATCACTATCCGCACTCGGAACGCTATCTCTTCAGCGCCGAGGACGGCACCGTCGGCGACGTCCCGGCGGTGTACGTCGCGGGGGAGCAGCCGCCGTGCGCGGCGCCGTTGCTTTGGGAAGCCGCGGAGCGGCTGCGACTGCCGCTCGCGCTCGGTGAGGTGCACGTTCACGGCACGGCGGGCGAGCGCGTGCGCTGGTTGGCGCAGCATGTCGACGACGTCCGAGCACTGCGCGACGCGTCGGTCGATCTTCGCGCGATCGGCGTGTGGGCAGCCTTCGGCATGACGGATTGGCATTCGCTCCTGCGCGAGGACGCCGGCGTCACCGAGGACGGCATCTTCACGTTCGCCGGAGCGAACGGCGTTCCGGAACGCACCCCGCTCGCGCAAGCGGTCGCTGAGCTCGCCGCAACCGGGCGCGTCAGCGGCGCGGACGCCGTGGGCTGGTGGGATCGGGCCGATCGGTTCATCGCGCCGGCCGAAATGCACGCCCGCCACGCGCTCGGCATCCCCGAAGGCGACCATCTGGTTCGGTCCGCGACCCATTCGCGGGCATGATAGACTTTCGTCCTCTCGGGAATACGTCCAACGGAGGGCACGATGGACGATCCGCTGAGCCGCGCGCTGGAAGAGGCTCCCGCACCCCGACGAGGTGAGGAGCATCGCAACGAAGTTTCGCATCACCGCTCGCCGCACGCGCCCGCGCTCGGCGTCGTGCTCGATCAGCTGCGCGGCCAATTGGTCGAAGCGATGGCGATCCCGTTCTTCGACGCGGGCATGGGCGTCCAGATGGTTCCGGTGACCAAGCACGCGCTCTCGGAGATGGGTGCGGTGACGATCGTCGCGCGCAAGCGGGAGCCTGCGTACGAGGCCGAGGTTTCGATCGAGGTGCGCTGCGACCACGCGGAGCCGGCCGACGACGAGGCCGATACCGGCGCGTACGAGGTGCGCGCGCGCTCGCACGTGCGCTGCGACGACGCGCGCGGCCGCAGCGAACGCGGCGTCGCCGTCACCGTCCGCGAGGTCGGCGGCGCGCTGCGTCTCGATGCCGCACTCCTGCGCCAGGACTTGGCGGCCGCGATCCGCTCGATCGGCAAAGTGTCGTAAGCGGGGCACCCCGAGCCGAATCGCGTAGAGGACGCGGTGTTCGTTCGCGTCCTGGTGACCCTCGTGCTGCTCGGCGTGGCGTGCATCCCAGCGGCTGCGGCGAGTTGGCCCGATCCGGCTGAGGGGAACTACGTCGTCCCGGAGTTCCGGTTCGCCGACGGCGAGACGATGCACGGCCTGCGGCTCCATTACGCCACGCTCGGCACGCCGCACCGCAACGCCGCCGGGCACGTCGACAACGCGGTCCTCGTCCTGCACGGAACGGGCGGCGACACGACGCAGTTCCTTCGCGACCGGTTCGCCGGCGTGCTGTTCGTTCCGAACGGCCTGCTCGACGCGCGCAAGTACTTCATCATCATCACGGACGGCATCGGGCACGGCAAGTCGTCGAAGCCGAGCGACGGTCTGCACGCGCGCTTCCCACACTACGGCTACCGCGACATGGTCGCCGCACAGCATCTCGTGGTGGCCGAAGCCCTGCACGTCGATCACCTGCGGCTGGTGATGGGGACGTCGATGGGCGGGATGCAGACGTGGCTGTGGGGCGAGACGTATCCGGCGATGATGGATGCGCTCATGCCGCTCGCGAGCCTGCCGATCCAGATATCGGGCCGCAACCGCGTCTGGCGCGACATGATCGTCGACGAGATTCGCAGCGATCCGGACTATCACGACGGCGAGTACGCGACCGAACCGCTGCACGGTCTGAGCGCAGCGTGGAACGTCGAATGGATCTTCGGCTCGGCCCCGCTCTACGACCAGACGCTGCTGCCGACGCAGGCTGCCTCCGACGCGTACTACGCGAACACGCTCAAGCCGGTCGTGCAGCATCTCGACGCAAACGACATGATCTACCAGTTCGAAGCCTCGCGCGACTACGACCCTCGCGCGGACCTCGGCAAGATCACCGCGCCGCTCCTCGCGATCAACAGCGCCGACGACCAGATCAACCCGCCGGAGCTCGGCATCGTCGAACGGGAGATCGGCAAGGTGCGGCACGGACGCTTCGTCCTGCTCCCGATCACGCCGGACACCCGCGGCCACGGAACGCACACGCTCCCAGCCGTGTGGGGCGAGTACCTTCGCGAGCTGCTGGCGATGACCAGGTCGTAGCGTGCTTCCACGCGCTTTCGTGGCGGGGCTGCACTTGCGCTGGGACGGCGTTTCGCAGCGGCCGCATCACCTTCTGAGCCGCATCGCGCGCCGCGTGCCGGTGATCGTCGTCGAAGAACCGTTTGCCGCGCACGAGGATCGGGACGTCGTCTTTCGCGATCGCGGCGTTCTTGTCGTTCGGCCGTTGCGCCGGCGCGGCTGGTCGTTGCCGCTGGTGGACGACGCTGCGATCGCCACCGCGCGGGGACTGGCCGGTGATGGACCCGCCGGCGTGTGGCTGTATACGCCGATGATGCGCGCGCTTGCCGATGCGTTCGAGGCGTCGCCGCTGGTGTACGACGTGATGGATGAACTCGCGCAGTTCGATTTCGCACCGGACGGGATGGCGGCCAACGATCGCGCCGTGCTCGAGGGCGCTGACCTGGTGTTCGCCGGCGGACGGTCGCTGTACGCCGCGCGCGCCGAGCTCGGTGCGAAGGTGCGCTGCGAGCCGAGCGGCGTCGAATTCGAGCGGTTCGGGGCGGACGTCGCGCCGCACCCCTTGCCGGCCGCCTTGCGCGGCCCGGTGTTCGGCTACGTCGGCGTCGTGGACGAGCGGATCGACGTCGCCCTGATAGAAGCGCTGGCCGATGCGTTCCCGGACGGCCACGTCGTGCTGATCGGCCCGGTGTTCAAGCTCGATCCGGCGCGCCTTCCGCGCCGTCCGAACGTGCACCTCACCGGTGCCGTGCCGTACGACGCGCTGCCGTCGTGGCTCGCCGGCATCGACGTCGCCCTGATGCCGTTCGCGCGCAACCGTGCGACCGAATTCATCTCGCCGACCAAGACGCTGGAATACTTCGCCGCCGGAAAGCCCGTCGTCTCGACCGGCATCGCGGACGTCGTCGCGGAGTTCGCTGATACCGTCTACGTCGCCGACGGCGGCGCGGCGTTCGCGGCGGCTGCGCGGGAAGCGCTGCACGCCGAACCCGAGCGCATCGCGCGCGGCGTGGGGCATGCGCGCGCTCGGACGTGGGATTCGATCTCCGAAAGGATGCTGGATGCCGTCGCGTCGCTCTGAAGATCCGCTCGACGTCGCGCGGACGTTCCGCTTCCTGCGCGGACTCAAACGCAACAACGATCGCACCTGGTTTCACGCGCACCGCATCGATTGGGACGGCCACGTGCGGCACGCCTGGGAAGACCTGGTCACGATGCTGCTGCTCGATGCGAGCGCGGTCGACGGCCGGCTCGCGCACGTCGATCCGCGCGCGTGCTTGTTCCGCCTGGCAAACGATACGCGCTTCCACAAGGGCAAGGCTCCCTACAAACCGTGGCTTTCCGCCTGGCTGTCGCCGGGCGGCAAGAACGGCGCGTTCGCCGGGTACTATTTTCACGTGGCGCCGGGCGACACGCACATCTCGGCCGGCATCTACGTCCCGGTGAAGCCGGCGCTCCATACGCTGCGCTCGACGTTCGCCGACGACGGCGCCGACGCGCGCGCGTTCGATCGCCTCCTCACGGCGAAGGCGATACGGCCGTATCTCCCGCTCGACACCGAGCCGCTGCGCGTGACGCCGCGCGGTTTTCCCAAGGCGCACCCGCGGGCGGAGCTGATCCGTGCGCGCAACTATCTGGTGCGCCGCGACGTGCCGGACGAGGAACTGCAGCGGCGCGGCGCGTTCGCGGCGTTTCGCGACGCGATCCGCGCCACGGCCCCCTTCGTCCTCTGGCTCGACGCGCACACACGGCCGGCCGACGAGTTCGAAGAGCTCGAGTGGGACTAGCAGGCAGCTCAGGTGTTGACGATGCGGCGTTCTGGATGTTATGGTGCGCTGACATGATGCTGCAGGCCGCAACGATCTGTTGTCCTCGCCGGTCGGATTCCGTCCGGTGGTGTTGCGCGCGCATTCGCGGGAACTAACCTTCCCAGCCTAATGTGAGCCCTCGCCGAACCGCGAGGGTTTTTTTATGTCGTGTCGCGTCGCCTCGGCGGCGTAGCCAAGCGGTAAGGCAGGAGACTGCAAATCTCTGACCGCGGGTTCGATTCCCGCCGCTGCCTCGATTCCGCGACGCTGCACGATTTCTGCACGAGGAGACGTCATGAGTATCCCGGTCATCCGGCGGGTCGCGCTGCTGTACGCCGACGACACCGCGCAAGCAGCGTTGCCGCGCATCAAAGCGGCGGTGCAATCGGCGCGCGACGTCGTCCACGTCGTCGTGGAGCGCATCGGCGCCGCGGCGCTCGCGGCGCACGGCGTGCCGCTGCCGGGTCGCGCGCTGCATGCCGCAGCGTCGGCGGATGCGGTGCTGATCGCGATCGGCGAGCCGCACGCGAGCACGTCTGCGGCCGCCGTCGGACTTCGCGAGGAACTCGGCTTCACGCGCCGCTTCGCCGAGAACGAGCTGGCGCGCATGTGGTTGAGCGAGTCCGGCCTGCGCGGCTGCTTCACCGTCGGACTGCTGCCCGCCGGCTTGGCGGCGGTCGCGCTGGCGCTCGAATACGTCCTCGGCGATGTCGCGGCCGCGGATGCGTTGCGCGCTTCGTACCGCTCCGACGAAGTGCCCGCGCGCGTGCAGCCCGCAGTCGCCTCGTGACTGCCGATGAGATCGAGCGCCGATGCAGTGCGGCCCTCGAGAACGTGTTCGACTGGATCGACGATCAAGATTTGATCGAAGAAGAGGCGTCGCACGGCTTGGGGCTGCGCGCGCTCGACATCGGCGGCGGGATGCTGTTGCTGATGGCCGTCGCCACGGACGCCTCGATCCGCCCGCGCTTCAAGGCGGAGATCGAACGACAATTCGGCGCTAGTACACCGATCTTGTTCGAACCGTGAGCGGCTCGCAATGAAATGGGCGCGGCGCTAGGTTTGGAGTTCCAGGGCGCGGATGCGGGAGGCGAGCGAGGGGTGCGAGGCGAGGAGAAGCTCGGCCCAGCGCGGAGGTTCGAACTCGGCGAGGTTCTGTTCGCCGAGGCGGCGGAACGCGCGGACGCCGGCGGCGGCGTCGCGGGTCGCCGCGACGGCGAAGCGGTCGGCGCGCGATTCGATTGCGCGCGACGCGAAATTTGCCGCCGGTCCGAGGGCGAGCTGCAGCAGCGTCGCGTAGAACGCCAAACGCGCCCCTTGCGCGGGCGAGTCGAGGTCGCGTCCGGTCGTACGGCGCAGCACCGCTCCGGCGACGAGGATCGTCGCGCCAAGCGAGACGGTCGTCAGTGCGATCCCCAGCCAGGGATCGCGGCGCACGTAGTGGCCGAGTTCGTGGGCGACGACGAAGAGCGTCTCGTCGGTTTCGAACGATTCGATCAGCGTGTCGCCGAGCGCGATGCGCTCCGTCCCGAGCACGCCTGTGACGAACGCGTTCGCCTTTTTCGTTTGGCGGCTCATGTCGAAGCGCAGGATCGCCGCGTTGCCGACACCGTAGCGCGCGGCGAGCGCGCGGATCTGCGTCTCGAGATCGCCGCGCACCGGCTCGTAGCGGTTGAACAGCGGCATGATGAACGTCGGGACGATGACGGTCGCGAACGCCAGCAGCCCAGGAAGCGCGCCGATCGCGATCCACGGCCAGCGCCGCGGCGCGGCCCGTACGACGCCGTCGGCGAGCGCAACGAGCACGACGGAAACCCCGGCGCCGACTGCCGCGGCCTTCCCTTTGTCGGCCAGCCACGAGCGCGTGCTCTGGTCGGAGGTGCCGTAGACACGTTCGAAGGCGTGCTCTTCGACGTAGGCGGTGCCGAGCTCGCGAAATCCGTCGAGGGCCGAGAGCGCCAGCGCGAACGCCGGCGCGCGCAACGCCCGCGGCAGCGGCAGCAGCGCCCGCTCGAGCGGATCTCCGAGCACGAACGCGATGACCGCGAGGTCGGCGACGCTGCGCGCGATGCCGGTGAGGGTGAGAGCTCGTCGCGCCGCGGCGTAGCGCCGCGGATCGCGCTCGGCGAGCGGCGCGAACGGGTGCGCTCGGTCGCGAACGGCCTGCGCCGCGCGCACCGCGGCATAACCGACCCCGAGGCCGGCGGCGGCGCCGAGCAAGCCGGCGCGCAGTGTCTTTTGCGGCATCACCTCGCCCGTGTACCCCGATCGGCGGCGCAGCGCCGCTCGAGGCTCAGCCCCACCGCGTCCGAACGCGGTAGGTCAGCGTCGTCGAGCCGCCTGCCGGGACGCCGATCGACCACGTCGCGGTCGACGACGAGGTTTTGCGGAACGGCGCCGACGACTGTAGGATCGTCCAGTCGCCGGGGATCGGCTCGACGACGAGGACCCGCTGCGCCGTCTTCTTCGCGTTGCGCAGCACGATCGTGTACGCCGTATCGTAGACCGACGAGGACGTGCGCTGGTAGTCGGTCTGCTTCTTCGACGCCGTCACGTCGAAGGAGTCGCCGAGGTGCAGCCGGACGTCTTCGTTCTTGGGCGTATGGTCGATCGCGTCCGAGCCGACGAACTGTTCGTTTCCGCCGTTGTCGCGTTTGTAGACGCGCACGGCACCCTTCGGCAGCGGGATGCCGAGCCGTCCGCCGCGGTTGTGGAACGTCACGTAGGTGCCGATCTTCAGGCGCGATCCGAGGTCCGGGTTCTCTTGGTAGTAGTACGACGGCTCGCCGCGCAGCTCGAGGGTCTTCGTGACCGGGACCGACGGCGCGGTGAGCAGCTCGACTTGTTTGGTCTGATTGTCGGCGACGGTCGTGCGGCGCCGCAGCGTGTAGAGATGGTATTCGAAGAGCGCCTGTTCTACGGGTCGGCTGCTCACCGAGAAGACGTCGGCCGTTTGGTTCGGCACCGCCTTCGCCATCTCGTTGCGCACGACGTTGACGTCGCCCGCGACCAGCTGCACCATCGCGTTGCGGTAGCTCGTCCCGCTTTGGTTTTGCAGGGT
>JAQBPL010000328.1 GCA_028287545.1 Vulcanimicrobiota bacterium
AAGCAGGTCCTGCCGTCTCTTTTGTAACCCTTATCCAGGGGAGGACGATTGCGTTGGCCTACGAGGTTATAAAACGTGTCAGCGGGCGCGCATACCGCTACCGGGTGGAGAGTTTTCGCGACCCGGAAACCCGGCGGGTCCGGGGCCGCTGGACGTACCTCGGCCGCGTCGATCCGGCCGACGCCGGCCTGCCCGACCGCCCGCCGAAGGTCAGCTCGCGCGACCGCTTGCTGGACGCCGTCGCCCGGCTCCTTGCCGACAGCGATGCGGAATCGCTCTCGGCCGGGACGATCGCCCGCGAGGCGGGCGTCGCGTACGGGACCTTCTACCGGTACTTCACCGACCGCGCGCACGCCGTGCGCGAGGCGCTGCTGCGGCGCGGACCGTCGTTCGGCGACGTCGCGTTGCGGTTCGCCGCGCCGGTGGGCTCGCTCGATGACGAGCGGACGCGGATCGCCGGATGGATCCGGGACGCCGTGGGGATCGCGCTGCGCGAGCGAGGTCTCGTGCGCGCCTGGCACGTCTACTCGAACGCCGATGACGCCGTCGTGGCAGCGCGCCGGCAGGCGGTCGACGCGGCCGACGACATCGTTACCGCGTACCTCGAGCGGCTCGCCCGCGCGCGGATCACCGCGATCGCCTCGCCGCGCTTCGCGGCCTACGCCCTGGTGGCGCTCGTCGTCGCCATCGGTCGCGACTGCGCGCTCGAGGGAAGCTTCAGCGCCGAGAAGGTCGATGGTCTGATCGCGCTCGCGTACGACCTGACGGGCCTCGGCTAGCCTGCCCGGCGAGGACGCCGCAAGCCGCCGCAGAACGCCGGGGCGCCATGGAAGCGTTCCGGATAGTCGTCATCGCGGCTCTCATCGGCATGGCGGCGGCGCCGGCCGGCGCTGACGAGACCCGCTACCGCACGCCGCCCGCGGCGATCGAAGCGGCACTGCGCGCCCCCGCGCTGCCGCTGACGATCCTCTCGCCGCGGCGCGACACCCTGGCGCTTGAGACGCCGCTGCGCTATCCGCCCGTCGCCGACCTCGCGCGGCCGATGCTGCGCCTGGCCGGACTGCGGATCGATCCGGCCACGAACGGGATCCATCACGCTCCGGCCGCGACGACCCTCACCCTCGAACGGATCGCGGACGGCCGCGTGACGCCGGTGCGGATCCCGGCCGACGCGCGGATCACGCTGCTGCGGTTCTCGCCGAGCGGCGCGCGCTTCGCGTTCACCAACGCAACCTCGCGCGGCACCGAGCTCTGGGTCGGGACGACCGCCGACGGGCACGTGCGGCGCATCCCTGGGGTGCTCGTCAACGGAGTCTTCCCGGGTGCCGTCGCCTGGCTGCCGGACGGCGAACGGCTCGTGGTCCGCGCCGTCGATCGGCGCGCGCCCGCGCCGGTTGCCGGCGTGGCGAACGGCCCCGCCGTGCAAGAGACCTCAGGCGCGGCCGGTCAGATCGTCACCTATGAAGATATGCTCTCGAGTGCGGCGGACGAAGCGCTCTTCACGTACTACGCGACCTCGCGCATCGCGATCGTCGGCGTCCGCGACGGCCGCATCGACCGCACCGCCGCGCGCGGGATCTACACCAGCGTCGTGCCGTCGCCGAACGACGGCACGCGATTGCTGGTCGAGCGGCTGCACGCGCCGTACTCGTATCTCTTTCCGCACTACCGCTTTCCGACCGCGACGGAAGTGCTCGACGTCCGCGGCAAGCGCATCGCGACGGTCGTCGACCGTCCGCTGGCCGACCGCGTCGCGGCCGACGGCGTCGTAACCGGCCCGCGCGACGCGGAGTGGCTACCGTATTCGTGTCCGTCGGAGACGTGGGTCGAAGCGCTGGACGGCGGCGATCCGCGCACGGCCGCGACCTCGCGCGACCGCCTGATGGTGAACCTGTGCACGGGAACGCCGGAAGAGCTGGTGCGCATGCCGGCCCGCATCGTCGACGTCACCTGGTTCCACCAGTCGCTGCGCGCGCTGGTGACGACGTACGATCGCGTAACGCGCGTGCGCACGACGTACCTCGTCGATGCCGGACCGATGCTGGTATCGGCCCGCAAACCCTACACGAACACGCCCGCCTCGCCGCCGCCTGGCGTGCTGCGCGTGCTCTCCACCTTGCGTGACGGCGACGTCTACCACGATCCGGGCACGCCCGTGACGTTCACCGAGAGCAACGGCGACACGACGGTCGCCGACGCGGGCGACGCGATCTTGCTGCGCGGCGCCGGCTTCGGGCCGGACGGACGGCGTCCGTTCCTCGACCGCTACGATCTCGCCGCCGGGACGACGACGCGTGTCTTTCGCTCGGAACTCGCGCCGCTCGAGACGGTCATCGCACCGCTCGACGCCGGCGCCGCGCACGTGCTCACCAGCCGTCAGTCGCCGGCGGAGCCGCCGAACCTCTACGTCCGCACGGTGGCCACCGGCGCGCTGCGCCCGCTGACGCACCTGCGCGATCCGCAGCCGATGCTGCGCGGGATCGGCCGCCGCGTCGTGACGTACAAGCGCGCCGACGGCGTCGACCTCTCATTCACGCTCTACACGCCGCCCGGATGGAAAGAAGGGACGCGCCTGCCGACCTTCGTGTGGGCGTACCCGCTCGAGTTCGTCGACCGCAGCACCGCCTCGCAAAACACCAACAGCGCGCAGACGTTCGTCACCGTTACCGGCCCCTCACCGCTCTTTCTCGCGCTGGCGGGCTACGCGGTGCTCGACAACGCGTCGATGCCGATCGTCGGCGATCCGGCGACCGTCAACGACACCTACGTCGATCAGCTGGTCGCCGACGCGCAAGCGGTCGTCGATCAGGCGGTCTCGATGGGCGTCGCCGATCTGGGCCGGATCGCGGTGGGCGGCCACTCCTACGGCGCGTTCATGACGGCGAACCTGCTGGCGCACACGCGCCTGTTCCGCGCGGGCATCGCGCGCAGCGGCGCGTACAACCGCACCCTCACGCCGTTCGGCTTCCAGAACGAGAAGCGGACGTACTGGGAGGCGCCCGATCTCTACACCAAGATGTCGCCGTTCACGTACGCGAACGCGATCAAAGACCCGCTGCTCATGATTCACGGCATGGCCGACGACAACACCGGCACGTTCCCGATCCAGTCGGAACGCCTCTACGCCGCGCTCAAAGGCAACGGCGGCACCGCCCGCCTGGTCATGCTCCCCTACGAAGCCCACGGCTACCTCGGCCGCGAGTCCATCGAAACCACCCTCGCCGAAATGCTCGACTGGCTCGACCACTACGTCAAACCAACGAAATAACGCGCACCGTCATTGCGAGCGCACGTCGTCATTGCGAGCGCACGTCGTCATTGCGAGCTTGTCGAGCAACCCTCGTGTCGGCCCGAGCGAAGTCGAGGGACGACGCCTAATCGCGCTCGTCGCGAACGCGGCGTCGGGCGCCCGAGCACGGTGACATTGGGTCAGCCGCTGCTGGAGCGGGCCATGGATTCGCGGCGGGCGCGATCCCAGGCTGCGCGTGCGACGGAGAACAGCAGCACGTCGACGTGGCGGCCGCGGATGACCGCGCCGCTGCGCAGTAGCCGCTCTTCGCGAAAGCCGGTCCGGTCGAGCACGCGGCGCGAGGCGGTGTTCTCGGGGACGATGCAGGCTTGCACTTCGTCGAGCTCGCCTTCGATGAACGCTTCGTCGATCACCGCCTGCAGCGCTTCGCTGGCGTACCCTTTGCCGCGCGCATCGAGCACGAGGCTGTAGCCGACCTCGCCGACGCGCGGCGAACGATCGTTGACGCGCAGCGAGATCCAGCCGATCGCCGTCTCCGGCGTCCCGGCGCGCAGCACCCATTCGAACCGCCCGGACGAGTTGGCGCGCAGCTCCTTGGGCCGCGCGCGGACCTGGCGTTCGAACTCCTCGGCGCGCACGCGCGGGATGTCCTGGAACTTGCGCAGGTCGGGCGCGTTGAGCACTTCCCAGAGTTCGCGCGCGTTGCGCACGTCGACGGGGATCAGCGCGATACGCTCGCTGTGCAGGGTCCTCATCGCGCGAGCGACCCATCGGCGAAGTCGCGCACCAGCTGCGCGCCGGCGCCGTCGGGGCTCACGCGAAACCGCACCCGGTCGCCCGCGCGCGCAAGCAGCACGTCGGGCCCGTTCGGGTCGACGATCGTGAAGATCCCGCGACGCTCGCGCAACGTGAACCACACGCGTCCGCCCGCGAACGCGAAGCGGTCGAGCGTCCCTGCGATCGTCG